>CACXFD010000056.1 GCA_902766845.1 uncultured Lachnospiraceae bacterium
CGGCATCCAGGTGGCCCGGCTGGCCGGCGTGCCGGACGCGGTGATCGCCCGCGCGAAGGAAGTGGCCGCAGAGCTCTCGGAAGCGGATATCTCGCAGCGGGCGCGGGAACTTGCGCAGCTGCGCGCCGCGGGGAACCGTCATTCCGCCGTGCCGCGGCCGGACGATGTGGACCTGCAGCAGCTCTCGCTGTTCGATACGGTCCGCGAGGATGACATCCTGCATGAGATCGAGAATGCGTCGCTTTCGGAGATGACGCCGATCGACGCGCTGAACCTTCTGTATCAGCTCCAGACGAAGCTGAAGAACAGGATCTGAGTATGGCGACCATCCATGTACTTGATGAAAAGACCGTCAACCGGATCGCGGCCGGCGAGGTGATCGAACGGCCCGCGAGCGTGGTCAAGGAACTGCTGGAAAACGCGGTCGACGCCGGCGCCACATCGGTGACCGCCGAAATACGGGAAGGCGGCCTGTCCATGATCCGCGTCACGGATAACGGATGCGGCATCGGCCGGGACGATATCCGTGCGGCCTTCCTTCCGCATGCGACGAGCAAGATTCAAAGCGCCGAAGATCTGTGGGGCATCGATACGCTGGGCTTTCGCGGCGAAGCGCTCGCAAGCATCGCCTCGATCGCCCGCGTGGAAGTCATCACGCGGGCCAAGGAAGCACTCGAGGGTCTGCGCTATGAGATCTGCGGCGGAGAGGAAACGGCCTGCGGTGCGGTCGGCGCGCCGGCCGGGACCACGATCATCGTGCGCGATCTGTTCTATACGGCGCCGGTCCGACGCCGCTTCCTGCGATCGGCCGCGACCGAGGCCGGCTATGTGTTCGAGGTCATCAGCCACATCGCGCTGAGCCGGCCCGATATCTCGTTCCGCTTCATCCAGAACGGCCAGACGAAGCTGTTCACCTCAGGAAATCACGACCTTCGGGACATCATCTATTCCGTCTACGGGCGCGAGACCGCGTCCGAACTGCTGCCTTTCGAGGGAGAGCATGCCGGGATGCGCCTGTCCGGTTTTCTCGGAAAGCCGTCCATCAGCCGCGGAAACCGCAGCTGCGAACACTTTTTCATCAACGGCCGTGCGGCGGCCTGCGAGCAGCTGACAAGGGCGCTGGAAGAGGCATACCGCCCCTACCTGATGCAGCACCGGTTCCCGTTCGCTGTGATCACGGTGGAACTGTCCTCGGCGCGGCTGGACGTCAACGTGCATCCCGCCAAGCGGGAGGTGCGCTTCCGCGAGCCCGAGGAAGTGCGGGACGCTGTCCTGCAGGTGGTCGGGGAGGTGCTCGAGCAGCGGGAACTGCTGCCGGCGGACGCGCTCGCACAGGAAGAGCCGGCCCCAAAGAATCCTCCGAAGGCATGGCAGCACCGGCCGGAGCCGTTTGAAGAAAAGCGTCAGGCGGCTGAGGCGGCCGAACACGCTCCGCAGATCAGCCCGGCCTCACAAGACGGCATAGACCTGCAGGACGGCCCTGACCCGCAAGACGGCAATGCCCCGCAGGGCGGCCCGGATCCGCAGGACGGCATCAGTCCCCGGCGCCCGGCGCCGGCAAAAACCACGGTCCTTCCCGGCTCGGTCATCACCTCGCAGGAAGAGCAGCCGACGCTGTTTTCCGAACGGATCCTGGCCCCGGAAAAGCGTGCGGAATTCCGCATCATCGGCCAGGTCTTCAAGACCTACTGGCTCGTGGAATACCAGAAGGAACTGCTGATCGTGGACCAGCACGCCGCGCACGAGAAGGTGCTCTACGAGCGGCTGATGCATTATTACCGGGGCCGCACCGAGGTGCCGGTCCAGCGTCTGTCCCCGCCGATCGTGATCACGCTCCAGCCGCGTGAGCGGACCCTGCTGGAACGGTATGAGCAGATCTTCCGGCAGGCCGGCTTCGAACTCGAGGATTTCGGCGGAAACGAGGTCGCCGCGTACGGGGTGCCGGCGGATTTTTCGTCCGTCGGGAAGGCAGACTGGCTGCGCGAGATGATCGACAGCCTGTCCGAGGAAGGCATGCCCGACCAGCCCGAGATCGTGCTGGACAAGATCGCGAGCATGTCGTGCAAGGCCGCCGTGAAAGGCAATACGCGCCTGTTGGTGCCCGAGATGGAGGCTCTGCTGGAAGAGATGCTGCTGGCGGACCAGCCATACACGTGTCCGCACGGCCGGCCGACCGTGATCCGGATCAGCGAATACGAAATGGAAAAGAAATTCAAGAGGATCCTATGAAGCAGCCCCTGATCGTACTGGCCGGCCCGACGGCCGTCGGAAAGACCGAACTGAGCCTGTCGCTGGCCGAGCGTCTCGGTGCGGAGATCATCGGTGCCGATTCGATGCAGGTCTACCGCGGCATGGATATCGGGACCGCCAAGCTGCCCGAGCCGCAGCGCCGCGGCATCCCGCACCACCTGATCGACGTGGCGGATCCGACGGAGCCGTTCGACGTGGTCCGCTATCAGCAGCTCGCGCTGGAGGCCGTGGATGACATCTGCGCCCGCGGCCGCGTGCCGATGCTGGTCGGCGGGACCGGCTTCTACATCCAGTCGGTGACGCGCCGGATCGATTTCAACGACACCGCCTCGGACGAGGCGTACCGCCGCGAGCTGGAAGAGGAGGCGGAGCATGCCGCGCCGGAGAGCCTGCATGACCGGCTGCGCCGGATCGACCCGGAGGCGGCGGACGCGATTCCGGCCGGGAACGTGCGCCGCGTGATCCGCGCGCTGGAATTCCATCACGCGACCGGAGAGAAGATCTCGGTCCATAACGAACGCGAGCGGCAGAAGGATAGCCCGTTCTCCCTGGCCTTTCTGGTCCTTTCGATGGACCGTGCGTCCCTTTATGAGCGGATCGATCGGCGCGTGGACCGGATGATGGAAGAGGGGTTTTTGGAGGAGGTCCGGTGTCTGCGCGCGGGCGGCGTGACGCGGGAGATGACCTCGATGCAGGCCCTCGGCTATCAGGAACTGATGGCGCATCTGGACGGCGAATGCCGTCTGGAGGAGGCCGTCGAACAGATCAAAACGAATTCCCGGCACTATGCCAAGCGCCAGGTGACCTGGTTCAAGCGGGAAAAAGAGGCTGTCTGGCTCGCCAAAGACGGCCGGACGGAAGAAGAGCTGCTGGAGGAAGCGCTTCGCGCAGCGGCTCCGGCTCTGGTATGATCCGGGCGGCCTTCCCGTCCGGTCCTGACATGAATACACGGATGCGCGCCCTCGCGGCGCGCGCCATCGAAAGTGAGATCTATGAAAGAAACGGAAAAAGAAGAGCGGCAGCTGGCCGCAGAACTCGAAAAAGAATATGAAGCGGCCGGCGTGCCGGCTGATGTCGTGCGGTTCTGCCTGCCGGTGCTGGACGGGCTGCGCCCCGAGTTCGAACGGATCGACCGGATCGAAGAGGCGGCCCAGCTCAAGGTTTTGACCGCGATGCAGGCGGAGCGGGTCAGCGCGGAGTGCTTCGGCACCTCGACCGGATACGGCTATGACGATCCGGGCCGGGAAACGCTGGAGCGCGTTTACGCGCGGATCTTCGGGACCGAAGCCGCGATCGTGCGCGCGCAGATCGTCTGCGGCACGCATGCCTTGGCCCTCGCGCTGGGAGGCGTGCTCCGGCCCGGCGACGTGATGTTCTCGCCCTGCGGCAAGCCGTACGATACACTCGATGAAGTCATCGGCCTCCGGCCCTGCCCGGGTTCCCTCGCGGAGTTCGGGATCGGGTACCGGCAGACGGAGCTGACGGCCGACGGCGGGTTCGACTGGGAGCAGATCGGGCAGGTGCTGGCGGACCCGGCCGTGCGCCTGGTCCATATCCAGCGCTCCCGCGGCTACGCGTCCCGGCCCACGCTGTCCGTCGCGCAGATCGGGGAGCTGATCGCGTTCGTCAAGGACTGCCGGCCCGACGCGGTCTGCCTCGTCGATAACTGTTACGGTGAATTTACGGAACTGACCGAGCCCACGCAGGTGGGCGCGGATCTGGCTGTCGGATCCCTGATCAAGAACCCGGGCGGCGGACTGGCCCCGATCGGAGGCTATATCGCCGGCCGCGCGGACCTGATCGAGCGGATCGGATACCGGCTGACGAGCCCCGGCCTGGGACTCGAGGTCGGCGCCACGCTCGGCGTGAACCGAAGCTTTTTCCAGGGCCTGTTCCTGGCTCCGTCGGTCACGGCTGCTGCCATGAAGGGCGCCGTCTTCACCGCGGCGGTCTATGAGAAGCTCGGCTTCCCGATCAGCCCGGGCGTGCACGGCCGCCGCAGCGATATCATCCAGTCGGTGGACCTGCTGGCGCCGGAGGTGCTCGAATCGTTCTGCCGCGGGATCCAGGCCGCCGCGCCGGTGGATTCCTATGTCGCGCCGATCCCGTGGGATATGCCCGGATACGACTCGCAGGTCATCATGGCGGCCGGCGCGTTCATTTCGGGGAGCAGCATAGAGCTGTCCGCGGACGGGCCGATGCGCCCGCCCTACACGGTCTTCTTTCAGGGCGGCCTGACCTGGCCGCACGCGAAGATCGGCGTGATGAAGAGCGTCGCGTCGCTGCTGGCGGACGGTCTGATCACGCTCGGCTGATCACACTCGGCTCAACCGGCCGTTTGCCGGCCGGAAGCGGTCCGCATGACAGCCCGCGAAACGCGCAGCCCCGGCTTTCCGAGCCGTTTCGGACCGACTCGCCTGCGTTCTGCATCCGGAAAGAAATCTTACGATTTCTGCCGGATTCAGAAAAAAAGTATACGGAACGCCCTTCCTGTGATATAATAATCGGATGTCAGCCGCCCGAGCGGCACATCACGGAAAGAACGTATGAAAGATAAGAAAAAGCTCGAGATCACCGCAAAGCACCTGCTGTACGCACTGACCGCACTGATCCTTCTCTGTGTGGCCCTTGGTTTCGTGCGCGCGGATTTCGCTTCTCCGGTGCGGAACGCGGTCTCGGCGGCCATCGGCCCGCTGCAGAAGGGCTTTGACCGGATCGGATCGGACATCTACGCGGAAGCGGAACGGATCCGCACGCTGCGGACCGCGCAGGAGGAGAACGAGGAACTGCGCGAGGAGATCGCCGCACTGAAAGAGGAGAACACGCGGCTGCTGCTCGAACGGACCGAACTGTCGGAACTGCAGGAACTGTTCGAGCTGAAGAGCCAGTATGAGCAGTATGATATGGTCGGCGCCCGCGTGATCGCGAAGGACAGCGGACGGTGGTTCCATTCCTTTACGATCGACAAAGGCTCCGCGGACGGCATCCGGGTGGACATGAACGTGATCGCCCAGGGCGGTCTCGTCGGGATCGTGACGTACACCGGACCGCATTTCGCGCGCGTGCTGTCGATCATCGACGACGAGAGCAACGTGATGGCGATGAGCGCCTCCTCCGAGGACGCCTGCATCGTCTCGGGCGATCTGGAGCTCTACGAAGACGGCCTGCTGCGCATCATGCATGTGGAAAAGGGCGATGTGATCCTCGAAGACGACCGCATCGTCACCTCGAACACCAGCACCAAATATCTGCCGGGCATCCTGGTCGGGATCGTCAAGGAGATCTCGATGGACGCGAACAACCTGACGCAGTCGGGAACGCTCGTGCCGGTCGTGAATTTCAAGCACCTGGATACCGTCCTCGTGATCACGACGCTCAAGCAGAGCACCGTAGAGGAGGAGACGCCGTGAGTAAACTGCGCCGGTATCTGTGTTATTCGGTCTGTCTGCTCCTGCTGTTCTTTATCCAGCACAACCTGCTGACGGCCGGAAACGTGATGAGCACGTCGCCCAACCTGCTGCTGATCTTTGCCTGTGCGGTCGGATTTCTGCGCGGAGAGAAGGAGGGCCTCGTCTGGGGCCTGCTCTGCGGACTGCTCAAAGACCTCGTGATCAGCAACACGATCGGCTACTACATGTTCATCTATATGGTGCTCGGATACGGCTGCGGCCGTTTTCAGGCCTTTGTGAATTCGGAGTTTCTGAGCTTCCCGCTCCTGTTTTGCGGAGCCGGAGACCTGCTCTTTCAGCTCTATATCTTTTTCTTCAATTTTGCGCTGCGCAACCGGACGGATCTGCTGTTTTACCTCGAGCATATCATGATGCCGGAGATCGTCTATACGATCGTTTGCGCGATCTTCCTGTACCAGCTGCTCCGAAAGGGCAACGAATGGCTGGAGGACAGGGAAAGGAAGCAGGCGAAGCGGTTTGTTTAAGGAATGGATACGTTATATAGCCGAAGAATTCAGGCGGGTCTTTCTGTCCCGCCTGTTTCTGGTATCCGTTTTTCTCTTCCTGCTGTTCGGCCTGCTGCTCGCGCGCCTGTTCAAGCTGCAGATCGTGGAAGGGCCGCGCACGTATCAGACGCAGTATCTCGCGACCACGCACACGACGGTCAAGACGCCCGGCACGCGCGGGGAGATCTATGACTGCAACGGAAACCTGCTCGCGTACAACCGGCTGACCTATTCGGTCACGCTGACGGATACCGGCGCGTACGCGAACGGCTATGAAAAGAACAAGATGATCCTGCGCCTCCTGGACATCCTGGACGCGCACGGCGTCACGACCGCGTCAGATCTGAAGCTGACCGTGGACGAGCGCGGAGAATATGCCTATACCGTGGCTTCCGAAGAGGAGAAGAAACGATTCCTGCGCGACGTGTACGGCCTGAAGTCGGTATCGGAGCTGGACGCACCCGACGGAAAGGGCGGCGTCAAGAATCCTTCCTCCGCGAGCGCGGCGGACATCGTGGAGGTGCTCGTCAAGCGCTACGGCGTGGGCCGGAACGGACGGAAAGAATCGGACGGGACCTATGAAGTGTCCAAAAAGCAGACGCTGGAGCTTCTCGGCATCCGTTACGCTCTGACGCAGATCGCCTACCGCAAATACGAATCGGTGACCGTGGCCGAGGATGTGGACGAGGCGACCGTCGGGGACGTGCTCGAGCACACGAACGAGATGCTCGGCGTGGATGTGAAGGAAGACTATGTCCGCGTCTACAATGACAGTGTGTTCTTTGCGCACCTGATCGGCTATACGGGCCGCGCCACGTCGGACGATCTGGAAACGCTGAACGAGGAAGACCCCGAGCACGGGTATGAGCTGAATGACGTCGTCGGAAAGAGCGGCATCGAGCGCGCCTATGAATCGGAGCTCCAGGGCAGCAAGGGCGAGACTGAGATGTATACGGATTCGCTCGGGCAGGTCGTGGAAGTCATCTCGCAGACGGAGCCGCAGGCCGGAAACGACGTGATCCTGACCGTCGACCGGGACCTGACCGTTGGGCTCTACCTGATGATCGAGCAGCACATCGCAGGCATTATCGCGGACAAGCTCCGCAATTATGACGTCGTGATCGAGCCTGGAGCCAACGCCCGGGACAAGCTGATCGGCATCAAGGAAGTCTATACGCAGCTGATCGACAACAACGTGCTGAAGATCGCCCATTTCGAGGCCTATGACGCCTCCGAGGCGGAGCAGCGGATCTATCAGGCCTATGCGTCGGAGCGCGGCCGCGTCTTTGAATCGATGGCCGCCTATCTGCGGGATCCGGACGGAGCCGCCTACGCGGACCTGACGGACGATATGAAATCCTATACGGACCAGTATCTGACCGTGATGCAGGAGCAGGGACTGCTGCCCGCGGACCGGATCGACACGACAGCGGATTTCTACCGCGCATGGACCGAGCAGAAGACGTCCCTGCGTTCGTATCTCGAGTCCGCGATCTCGGCCAACTGGCTGGACACTTCCAAGCTGCCGCTGAGCAGCCGTTACAGTTCGATGGCGGATACGTTCGCGGCGCTTACGAGCTACATGGAAGAGCATCTGTCCGAGAATACGGCCTTCTCGAAGCGCATCTATACGGCGCTGATCCGCGCGGGCAGCATCCGCGGCGCGGACCTGTGTCTTGCGCTGTTCGACCAGGGCGTACTGAACGAGGATGCGGAAGCCTACGCGCGCCTGTCGGGCGGATCGGAACAGACCGCGTTCAATTTCATCGTCGATAAAGTCAACAACATCGAACTGACGCCGGCCCAGATGGCGCTGGACCTGTGTTCGGCCTCGGTCATCGTGACGGATCCGCGCACCGGTGAGATCCGCGCGATGGTCTCGTATCCCGGCTATGACAACAAC
>CACXFD010000057.1 GCA_902766845.1 uncultured Lachnospiraceae bacterium
CCAGCATCTTCGGATCCGTCAGATCATTGATCGCGACGATCTCGTATCCTTCCGCGCCGAACATCTGACGGAAAGCCAGACGGCCGATACGTCCAAAACCGTTGATCGCAACTTTTACTGCCATAACAAAAACTCCTCCCAAATAAGATGATTTGTATACCGGAACCGTTCCGGTCACAGGAAAGATTGTGAAATCTCTGCCAAAGGGCATTTTACTTCAAAACACGGGAATCTGCAAGGTTTTTTTCCGTCCCGCGTGCAAGTTCGGAGAAACTGCCAAAACCGCGTCCGAAACGGGCCGGTCAGCCTTCATTTTTGACATATCCGGCGATATTGTAGGCATGGTCGGAGATGCGCTCGAGGTTCGCGAGCACATCCATGAACGAGATGCCCGCGTCCGCGGAGCATTCGCCGCCGCGCAGCCGCAGGATGTGCCGCTCGCGCAGCTGCTGCTCCATCCGGTCCACGTCCTCTTCATCGTGCCCCACTCGCTCGATGTTCTCGGTCCCGCCGGCCCGCAGCGCCTTGATCGCATAGTGGAAGCCGTCGGCGCACGCGTCGCCCATCTGCCGCAGCTCCGCCTGCGCGGTCTCGGAGAATACGATCGCGTTCAGCTTCATATACCGCGCCGTTTCGGCGATATTCTCCTCGCGGTCCCCGACGCGCTCGATATCCGTGACCGCAAAGAACAGGTCGTTCAGGTCCTTATGCTGCCGCTCGGTCAGCGACAGATTGGACACCTTGAGCAGGTATTCGCTGAGCAGCGCCACCATGCGGTCCATCGCGTCCTCGGTCCGGAGCGTCTTGTCGATCTTCTCGTCGTCCTGCAAAAGCAGCGCGTCCATCGAACGGGTCAGGTTCGCGAGCGCGACCGACCCGAGATCCACGACCTCCTGCCGGGCGATGTCCATCGCGGTGAAGCCGGTCTCCAGAAAGCGGTCGTCCAGCCGGGCGCGCATACTCTCGACGAGGACGTCTTCGCGCGAGCGCATCTTCTCTTCCGGCGTCTCCCGGACGATCTTGCCGGACAGCGCGATCAGCGTATTCGTAAACGGCAGGAGCACGACCGTATTGATCGACTTGGTCACGGTATGGAAGACCGAGATCCCGACCGGCGTGACCGGCGCGAGCCCGATCTCGGGACGCACCGCGAACAGGACCGTAAAGATCACGCCGAACAGGACCGCGCCGAACAGGTTGAACAGCAGGTGGATCACAGCGGTCTGCCGGGCCTTGCGCTCCGCCCCGGCCGCCGAGATCAGGGCCGTGACCGTGGAACCGATGTTCGCGCCGAGCGCGATATAGACCGACGCGCCGAACCCGACCATGCCGTTGGCGGCCAGCATCTGCAGGACGCCGATCGAGGCGGACGAGCTCTGCATGATCACGGTCACGACGAAGCCGATCAGCATGCCGAGCGGCGGGATGCTGCCCATGCTCGTAAAGGCTTTCAGCAAAAGCGGCGCTTCCCGGTAGGGCTCCATGGCCCCGCTCATCAGGTCCAGGCCCATGAACAGCAGGCCGATGCCCAGCACCAGTTCGCCGGCCGTCTGCTTTCCCTGCTTTTTGGAGAAGACGCTGAGCGCCGCGCCGATGCCGATCAGGACCGGAGCCACGAACGACGGCTGCAGCAGCTTCATGGCCGACCCGATCTGACTCAGCGAGACGATCCAGGCCGTGATGCTGGTGCCGATGTTCGCGCCCATGATCACGCCGGCCGCCTGCACGAGGTTCATGACGCCGGCATTGACGAAGCCGATCACCATGACCGTGGTGGCGCCGCTCGACTGGATCACGGCCGTGACCAGCGCGCCGACCGCTACGGCCAGCAGCCGGTTCCCGGTCAGGATCCCGAGCAGTTTCGTCATCCGTTTGCCCGCGCTCCGCTGCATCGCGTCCGACATCATCTTCATGCCGTACAGGAACATGCCGATGCCGCCGATAAATGTAAACAGTGCTGTTATGATCTCCACTTGATTCCCTTCCGGCCGTGCCGCCGCACGGCCAACTGTCCCACATTTCCTCATTTATAGCATATCAAAAAAGCCTCCGCGGCGGCAACGTGCATATCGACACATTTCCGCTACTTTTTTCGGAAATTTTCGTCATCATTTTCGTATCTTGCGTAAGGCACGATCTTTCGCCCGGCCCGATCTGCCGGCTGCAGGATCCTGCTTTCCCGCCCGGCCCGGTCCGCCGGCGCGGGGATTGACTTTCCCGCAAAAACCCGATATTCTGAAATCACACAGGAGGAAACAGCGATGCTCTCCGATTTTCATGTCCATACCTGTTTTTCCGCGGATTCCGACTGCCCGCCGATCGAGCAGGCTGCCCGTGCGGCTGCGCTCGGCATGGAAGAGATGTGCGTGACGGACCACATCGACGCGGGCCAGGTCACCGAGGAAGGCCGCGTCTTCGAATTTGACCCCGATGATTATCTGGCTCAGATGCGGCGGCTTCGGGAGGAGTTCTCGGGCCGTTTCATGCTGCGGATCGGCGTGGAGCTCGGGCTGGATCCGGATCATGAAGAGACCGTGCGCTCCTTTCCCGGACGCGCCCCGTTCGACTACGTGATCGGCTCCGTCCATGTGGTCGACGGCATGGATCCCTACTATCCTCATTATTTCGAAGTCTATCCGGACGAGGCCGGTATCCGGCGCTACTTCGAAGTCTGCCTGGACTGTGTCCGCCGGTTCGAAGACTACGACTGCTTCGGGCATCTGGATTATATCCTGCGCTATGCTCCGCGTCTGCCCGCGGATTATCCGGACGCCTGGCGGGAGCTGACGGACCCCATCCTGCGCCGCCTCGCCGAGACCGGTCACGGGCTCGAATTCAACACGGCCGCCCTGCGCCGCGGCATGGCTTTCGGCAATCCGCATCCGCAGCTGCTCTCGCGGTACCGCGAGCTCGGCGGCGAGATCCTCTGCGTCGGATCCGACGCGCACCGCAGCCGGGATCTGGGCGCGGACTTCGGCCGGGCCCGCGAGATCCTGCTGGCCTGCGGATTCCGCTATTATACGACGTTCGCCGAACGAAAGCCTCTCTTCCACCGGCTGTGAGCCGGGGGGGCGGGGCGTCCGTTTGAACACACAGCAAGCGGGAGCGGGACGCGGCTTTAACGCCGCGTCCCGCTCCCGCTTCTCTTCTGTCTTCTTTCCGGCCAAGGCCCGATCCGGTCCCGCCGGTCCGGACATACATGCCTGCCTGTCCGCCCCGCGCGCCCGCCCGACCGGCCTGCGTTCCCGCGCGCTCATTTCTGCTGCTTCAGCAGATAGACCATTCTCAAGAGCTCATACGACCGTTCCCGCGTGGAATCGGTCATCGACCAGAGCGAGCGGATCTCCGCCTCCGCGTCTTCATAGCCGGCGCTGTCCGCGGCCGCTTTCTGGTCACGCTCCCGGATCCATGCCCGCTCTTCCTGACGGAGCTGTTCGAACTGCTTCTCGGTCATCGAGGCCTTCACACGCTGATACACGGCATTGAGCTCGGCGTCCCAGGCCTGATAGGCGCCGGCCGCCGCGGTCAGCGCCTCATCCTCTGCGGCCGCGTTTTCAGCTGCCGCATCTTCTGCGCCCGCGCCTCCTGCGGCCGCATCTCCTGCTGCCGCGCCTCCTGCGGCCGCGTCTCCTGCTGCCGCGCCTTCCGCGCCCTTTGCCTCTGCGGGTTCATCCTGCGGGGCGGGCATCTCACCGCCAAACGCAGATCCTCCGCCAAAAGAACTTTGAAGGCTGCCGGCGGCCGTACTTTCCGCGGAGTCCGTCAGGCCAAGCTCTTCATCGATCCGGGAATAGCGCTCCAGTTCCTGCGCGTATTCTTCATACAGGTCTGCCCCGACCGTCTCCGACGCGGCAAACAGGCTGCTCCCGGCTCCTTCTGCCGCATAGCGGTCATACTCCGCCGCCTGCGGCAGGGCTTCCGGCGTCCTTCCGTCCGACTTTTTGGGATCCGCCCCCGGCAGGCGCTCCGCCGGCGCCCCGTCCGCGGCGCCGGACAGCGCAATGTCCATGCTCTTATCCCTTTTCTGATAGGCGCCGATCAGGCCGGTCACCGCGAGCGTGGCTGCCAGGCCTACGGCCAGCACCACCAGCATGACTCGGACCGCGATCCGGATCTGTTCTTTCATGTTCCGCTCCTGCCGGCCGCCCGGGCCGGTTCCTTCGCCGCGCAGCTTTTCCTGCGGCAGGCGGGCCGTATAAGGCCACTGTCACCATACCACAGGCCTGCCGAAAAAGGAACCGCTCCCGCAAAACCGTCATAAAACCGAAAGGTTTTGGTAAGATGGCCGCGTCATCCGGCCTGTCCGGCGCTCTCTGCCTCGTAGACTTCATCGATCCGCAGGTCCGCTCCGTCCGCGGCGGACGTAGCGAGCCGGTCGCACCGTTCGTTCTCGGGGTGGCCGGCGTGGCCGCGCACCCAGTGGAACGTGACCCGGTGCGGCGCTTTGGCCGCCAGCAGCCGTTCCCACAGGTCCCGGTTGCGGACCGGATCCTTTTTGCCGGCGCGCCAGTTCTGACGGATCCAGGATCCGATCCAGTCCTCGGTAAAAGCTTTGACCACATACGATGAATCCGAATACAGATCCACGTCGCAGGGCCGGTTCAGCGCCTCGAGCGCGGCGATCGCGCCCATCAGTTCCATCCGGTTGTTGGTGGTCAGCCGGTATCCGGCGCTCAGTTCTTTTTCATGGACGGCGCCCTGCGGGTCCACATAGCGCAGGACGGCTCCGTATCCGCCCGGGCCGGTCCCGTTCGCGCGGGCCGATCCGTCCGTAAAGATCGTCACTTTCATGCTTCTTCCTCCGGCTTCTCCCACTTCCCGGTCGAAAGGAAATGCTCGGCGGCCTGCTCGGCGGCCGCGGTGATCTCCGCGGGATACCCCATGACGGTCAGCAGGCGGATCGCGTTGCGGCTCGTGGCCGGTCCCGCCTGCAGAAGGTACGGGAAGGTCACCGACTCCTCGGTCACGGTCTCGGTGAAATGAACGTTCTCATACGCCGGCTGCAGCAGGTTGGTCAGCTCGATGTCATGCGTCGCCGCGAACGTCAGGCCGCGGCGGCCGGCCATATAGCGCAGGATCTGGGCCGATGCGGCCACTCGCTCGACCGTGTTGGTCCCGCGCAGGACCTCATCCACGAAGGCCAGGACCTCGGTGCTCCCTTCCTGCGCCTTCAGGATCCGGTAAAGCGAGCGGATCTCGACCACGAAATAGCTCTCCCGGGCCGCAATATCGTCCCGCAGCGCCATCGAAGTATACACATGGTACGGATGGGCGCGGTAGCTTTCCGCCGGCACGGTCGCGATGGTCTGGGCCAGGACGGCCGACAGGGCGCAGGCCTTGATGAACGTGGATTTCCCGGACGCGTTGGACCCGGTGATCAGCACCGGCCGGCTGGCCGAAAAGCTGTTGCGGACGCCGTCCGGCAGGAACGGATGGTACAGGCCCCGGACCGTGAACCGGTCCTCCTCTCCCTCCGTGAACTGCGGGCGCGCCCAGACCGGCATGGCCGCGCGCAGCGAGCTCACGCAGATCATGCTCTCGAGAAAGCCCAGGGTCTCCATCAGTGTCAGGACCTCGTCCCGGTGCGCGCGCACCTGCCCGAGGACCGACGAGAACGCGAGCAGGTCCACATGCGTCAGCATGCGGACGTAATCCATCAGTATGGCCTCCAGGCTCCCGCTGACGCGGTTGGCCGTCCCCAGGAGCGACGCCTTGGCCCGGATCGATGCGAGCGGACGGACCGCATCGCTCAGCCGCGCGAGGTACTCACCGAGCTCGGGGGCATCCAGGCGGGAAGCTTCCTCTGCGGCCCGCACGGTCAGAAGGACCGCGTTGATGCAGCTGTAATAGTGTTCGATCCGCGCCTTGCGCCGGTAATAGAGCAAAATGCTGACCACGACCGCAAAGACCGGCAGGATGATGAAAGCCGACGGCCGCACGACGGCCAGCACGAGTCCGGCCGCGATCCCGGCCAGGCACAGCACGTCCGGCAGGACCGGAAACGATTCGAGATCGATCAGATGATCCAGCGACTCCCAGAGCGACTGCTTTCCGCCGCGGCCGATCCGGGCAAACAGCAGAGACAGCTGTTCCCGCTCCTTCGGATGTTCCGAGAACCACGAAGCCACGCGGTCCCGTTCCGCCAGGACGGCCGGATCCGTGACCGGCCGGCGCAGCATCCGGTACAGCACGCTCTCCCCGAGCACCGAAAAGCACCGGTCCGCCTGCGCGTAGATTCCGTCCATCTGCAGATCGTTCCAGGTGATGTCGTCGAGGGAGAACCCGTTCTCCTTTTCCTTCCGATAACTGTAGGTGATCCGTTCGGCATCGACGTCCGTATACTCGCGGTCCCCGTACGTCCCGAACGATTCCCTCACCTTCCGCTGAAGATCTTTTTCCCGCTTCCGGCGGGACATGACCGCCGTATAGACCAGCACGATCAGGACCGCCGCGATCAGCAGGATCACTTCTGTTTTTCCCATGACTGCCTTTCCGTAAAACAGATGCCGGCCGCAGGTCTCCCCGCGCGCCGGCCTCTCTTTCCTCTTTCGTCCGAATCAGATCTGATACCGGATGTCCTTCAGAATATCCGAAAAATCGAATGTCGCGAAATAGTCCTGCGGCGTCTGGGCCCGGCGGATCAGCTGGACAGAGCCGTCCGTCTTCAGCAGCAGCTCCGACGAATGCAGACGGCCGTTGTAATTATAGCCCATCGCAAAGCCGTGCGCCCCGGTGTCGTGGATGATCAGATAATCCCCGACATCGATCTTCGGGAGCATGCGGTCGATCGCGAATTTATCATTATTCTCACACAGCGAGCCCGTGATGTCATACCGGTGGGCGTGCGGCCAGTCCTCCTTGCCGGCGACCGTGATATGATGATAGGCTCCGTACATGGCCGGACGCATCAGGTTGGCCGCGCACGCGTCGCAGCCGATGTATTCTTTGTAGATATGCTTTTCATGGATGGCCTGCGTGACCAGGCATCCGTACGGGCCCATCATATAGCGGCCCATCTCGGTATAGATCTCGATGCCGCCCATGCCGGCCGGCACCAGGATGCTGTCGAAAGCCTCCTTCACGCCGCGGCTGATCGCGTAGATATCGTTGGCCGGCTCATCCGGATAATACGGGATGCCGACGCCGCCCGACAGGTTGATGAAGCAGATGTCCACGCCGGTCGCGTCGCGCAGTTCCACCGCGAGGCGGAACAGCTGGCGGGCCAGCTTCGGATAATACTCGGTGGTGACCGTGTTGCTGGCCAGGAACGCGTGGATGCCGAAACGCTTTGCGCCCATCTCTTTGAGCCGGCGGAACGCGGTGACCATCTGGGCGCCGGTCATGCCGTATTTGGCATCGCCCGGGTTGTCCATGATCCCGTTGCTCAGGTGGAACACGCCGCCCGGATTATACCGGCAGCAGATCGTTTCGGGGATGCCCGCGCAGTCCTTCAGATAGTCGATGTGCGTGATGTCATCCAGATTGATGATCGCGCCGATCTTCGAAGCGTAGACGTACTCCTCCGCGGGGGTCGCGTTCGCGGAAAACATCACGTCCTGCCCGGAAAAATGCAGGGCGTCTGCCAGCTGGAGCTCCGTCAGGGAGGAGCAGTCGCATCCGCACCCGTATTCCCGCAGGATATTGATCAGGAACGGATTGGGCGTGGCTTTGACGGCAAAGTATTCCTTGAAGCCCTTGTTCCAGGAGAAAGCGTCGCGCACGCGCTCGGCGTTCTCGCGGATCCCCTTTTCATCATACAGATAGAACGGGGTCGGGTACGTTTTGACGATCTCGCGGATCTGGTCCAGCGTCACGAACGTCGGCTTCGTATCCGTAACGAAATGATCCCAGCTGACCAGGTCAGCCGTGCGTTCCATGTTCTCCTGAGCGGCCGCGGCCGCGTCCATCGTCTCCTTCATCCGGGAAACCTCCGCATTTGTTTTTTATAACGAGCGGTACAGATCCTCGTACAGGCGCGCCGAATGGTTCCACGAGAAATCCGCGACCATCGCGCGGTCCACCATATGGTTCCAGTCAGCCTTATGGTCATAGAAGACGCGCTTCGCGTACTGGATCGTGAAGAGCATCTCATGTGCATTGTAGTTCGCGAACGAAAAGCCGGTCCCGGTATGATGGTATTCATCATACGGCTGCACCGTATCCTTCAGGCCGCCGGTCTCCCGCACGATCGGCAGGGTCCCGTACCGCAGGCTCATCAGCTGCGACAGCCCGCACGGCTCGAACAGGGACGGCATCAGGAACGCGTCGCAGGCCGCGTAGACCCGGTGGGACAGCTCTTCGGAATAGCAGATATTGGCCGATACGCGGTCCGGATACTTGCCCGCGTAATACCGGAACATCTCCTCGTAGCGGTATTCGCCGGTGCCGAGCGCCACGAACTGCACGTCTTCGGTCGCGATCTCCTCGAACACGCGCTGGATCAGGTCAAAGCCCTTCTGGTCCGTCAGCCGGCTCACGACGCCGATCATGAACTTATGCGGATCCTGCGTCAGGCCCAGCTGCTTCTGGAGCGCGGTCTTATTCTTTTTCTTTTCCGTCCGGAAATTGCTCCGGGTAAAGTTGCGGACGATCAGCGGGTCATCGGCCGGATCGAACACGTCGTAGTCGATGCCGTTCACGATGCCGACCAGGTCATGCTCGCGGGCGCGCAGCAGGCCGTCGAGCTTTTCTCCGAAGAACGGATACTTGATCTCCTCGGCGTAGGTGCGGCTGACCGTCGTGATCTTGTCCGCGTAGACGAGGCCGCCCTTTAAGTAGCTGGCCGCCTTGAACATCTCGAGCTTGTCCGGCGTGAAGTAATAATCCGACAGGCCGGAGAAGCGCTGGATGGTCGGGACATCCCACATGCCCTGGAACTTCAGGTTGTGGATGGTCATGATGGACTTGATGCCGCGGAAGAAATCCCCGCCTGCAAAGCTGTCCTTCAGATAGACCGGGATCAGGCCGGTCTGCCAGTCATGGCAGTGGACGATGTCCGGCCGGAAATCCAGCACGGGCAGGGCCGACAGCACGGCCTTTGAGAAATAGCCGAACTTTTCGATGTCATACAGGGCATCCGTGTACGGCGCGGGCCCCGAGAAGTATTCTTCGTTGTCGATGAAATAGACGGTCACGCCGTCCATCTGACAGGTCAGCAGACCCACGTAGCGGTCACGGCCGTTATAGGGCATATAAAAGTTCGTGATGTACTCGAGGCGGCTCTTCCATTCCTCCTTCATGCACTGATACTTGGGCAGGATCACGCGCACGTCGAACTCGTCTTTGTCAAAATACTTGGGAAGGGAACCGACGACGTCCGCCAGTCCGCCCGTCTTGATAAAAGGCACACACTCCGATGCGGCAAATAAAATCTTTTTCACGGTGCACTCCTTTTTTGAAGCAAAACAGCATACGGCATCGCGGTCAACCGATCCTTCGGTTATACCGCGTCAGTATATTATAACAGAACCACCGGTCCTTTGGCAATATCTAAAGACATTTTCAGTAATCCACCCGGACCAGCGTCAGGCCCTGCGGCGGCATCGTGGGGCCGGCCTGGGACCGGTCCCGGCTCTCGAGGATCTCCGGGATGCGCGCCGGATCGATCCGGCCGCAGCCGGCCTCGATCAGCGTGCCGGTCAGGATCCGCACCATATTCTGCAGGAACCCGTTCCCCTGATACGCGATCCGCAGGTACGGCCCGTCCTCGGTGATCTCGATGGACCGCAGATGGCGCACCGTGGATTTCTTCATGTGCGGGTTGCCGCAGAAAGCCTTGAAATCATGCGTTCCGACCAGGTATTCCGCCGCTTCGCGCATCCGCGCCGTGTCCGGCCTCTCCTCCAGCACCGTCACGTATTTCCGGTCAAAGACCGGCTTGTCTTCCCCGACATAGCAGGTATAGACATAGAGCTTGCCGATCGCCTTGAACCGGCTGTGGAAACGGTCCGCACAGACCTTCACGTCCCGCACGCAAATGTCCTCGGGCAGATAGCGGTTCATATACCGGCCGATCTCCTCCGGCGTCATCTGCGTGTCCAGCAGGACGTTGGCCGTCATGGCCCGCGCGTGCACGCCGGCGTCGGTCCGTCCCGCCCCGATCACGGTCACGCTCTCTCCTTCCGGCAGTCCGGACATCCGGCTGAGCACGGTCTCCAGTTTTCCCTGGATCGTCATCTCTGTATTCGGCTGGTGCTCCCATCCGTAATACCGTGTCCCGTCATAGGCTACCGTCAGCTTGTAATTCTGTTTCATCCGGCTGCAGCTCCTTTACCGGGTCCCGGCCGTCTCTTTCCGCATCCGCGCGGCCTGCCCCCGTTTTCCCTGATGTGTCCCGGTCCTGTAACCCGGATCCCGGATCCTGATATGGAAAAAACCGCAGGAACTGCGGTTTTTTCATGCCGGCTGCGGGACTTGAACCCGCACGAAGTTTCCCCCGGCAGATTTTGAGTCTGCTGCGTCTGCCATTCCGCCAAGCCGGCCTGCGGTCTCTATCTTACCTCATTTTGCGCGGCCTGACAAGCGGTTTCGCGTCGGCGGCCCCAAAGCGGCGCGGTCTTCATCCCGCGCGGCCTGCCTTTTTCCTTTGAAACGGAGCGTTCCTTATTCCCGGAACACGATGCCCGTTTCCGGATCCATGCTCTCGACGATCGCAAGGCTCTCCAGACGGAACCCCTGCTCGCGGATCAGACGGCCGCCGGGCTGGAAGCCCTTTTCGATCGCGATCCCGATCCCCTCGACCGTGGCGCCGGCTTCTTTCGTGATCTGCAGCAGGCCCTGGAGCGCGCAGCCGTTCGCGAGGAAATCATCGATGATCAGCACATGGTCTTCCGGCCCGAGGAACTTCCTGGAAACGATCACGTCATATGTACGGTGATGCGTGAACGATTCGATCTGCGTCACGTAATTGTCCTGATCCAGGTTGATGCTCTTGGACTTTTTCGCGAAGACGACCGGAACGCCGAACTCGAGCGCGGCCACGGCCGCGATCCCGATCCCGCTGGCTTCGATGGTCAGGATCTTGTTGACGGGCCGGTCGGCAAACAGGCGCTTCCACTCCCGGCCCATTTCCCGAAACAGTTCCACGTCCATCCGATGGTTTAAAAAGCTGTCCACTTTCAGAACATTTCCTTCGCGCACGATTCCGTCCCTGCGGATACGGTCTTCCAGAATCTTCATATGCTTTCTGCCCTTCCTGCGATCTCGATCGATTCCCTGCGGTCTTAATTCGGTTCTTTTGATTGTTTTTGCTCTTCTATGTTCAGAAAAAGTGCCTTCGAGCAAAAAGAAAGACTCCGGGCGGCCGCATGGGCGGTCCGGAGTCCGTCTTGTCACTTATTCCTCTTCCATGACGATCTCTGCTTCCGGAGCATTCTTCTTGATGGAAGCGATGCCCTTCATGCAGTTCGCACGTCTCTTATAGCCCTGGCCCGTCGCGATGATCTGACCGTTGCTGGATTTCAGGCGGAAACGGAACGCGCCGCCCTTATCCGTATACACTTCGAACTTCGGATTCTTCTGCTTTTCGAATCCTTCGACGGTCTGGTCTTCGATCGGGCAGCCGACGTTCTTCTGAACGCTGGCGATACCCTTCTTGCAGGCATCCAGAGAGCTGTAAACTTCCGAGGTAGCGACTACCTGACCGTTACTCGCTTTCAGGTTGAACATCATGCCCGACTTTGCCTTTTTGATCACAAATTTACCCATCTGAAACACCTCCCCAGGCATTTAGTAAGATAGTTTGATTATAGAACAGTTTCCGGGGATTCGCAAGGGCAATTTGCGGGCTGATCGTGTTTTTTTCTGCCGATTCTCGTATTCAGCCGCCGGTTTTTCTTTCCGGCCGCCGATCCGGCCGCGCCGTCTTCGCATGCGGGACGGACCGATCGATTTTTCTGAGCGACAGGCGATAATTCATATATTCGTTCATGATGCTCCTCTGCTGCCGGCGAAAGCCCGGCATCGGACCGGCGAAAGCCCCGTCACCGGTCCTCCCCGGTCTTCTCCTCCGGGAACTTCCGGCGCCAAAGCAGCGCCGCGGCCGCCAGCAGCAGGCTCCCGGCCAGCACGGCTCCCGCCCGTCCGGCCGATGACGTGTCTCCGGTATTCACCGGCCGTGGACGTTCCGGCGCAGAAGGCGCGGGCGTTTCCGGCGGGGTGCCCGGTGCGGAAGGCTTCTCGGGCTCTGTCCCGGGCTCCGAAGGCCGTTCCGTTTCCGGCTCGGTCTCCGGCTCAGTTTCCGGTTCGGTCTCCGGCTCGGTCTCCGGCTCGGTCTGAAACGAAACGATCTGGGCGCGGTCCGACGGGTCTTCATGCCCCGTGATCCGCTGATCGTCCAGGAACAGCGTTTCAAACG
>CACXFD010000058.1 GCA_902766845.1 uncultured Lachnospiraceae bacterium
GGACGCGGTCCGGGAAAATCTCGCGCGGCTGCGCGCGAACGTCCCGGAGGGGACAAAAGTGTGTTCCGTCGTCAAGGCGGACGCGTACGGCCACGGGGCCGTGCAGACCGCGCAGGCGGTGGAGGATATCGCGGACAGCTTTGCGGTCGCGACGCCTGAGGAGGGCCTGGCCCTGCGGCGGCACGGGATCACGAAGCCCGTCATGATCCTCGGGTTCAGCCAGCACAGCGCGTTCCCGGCGCTGATCGAACACGGCATCTGGCCGGTGTTCTACCAGGAGAAGGACGCGCAGGCGTTCTCGGACGCGGCGCAGCGGGCCGGACAGACAGCCGGCTGCCAGATCAAGCTGGACTGCGGCATGGGCCGGATCGGCTTTTTGCCCGGACCGGAGAGCGTGGAGGCGATCGCGCGGATATCGCGGCTGCCCGGCCTTCGCATCGAGGGCGTGTTCACGCATTTTTCGCGGGCAGACGAGGCCGACAAGGAGCCGGTGCGCCGGCAGCTGGAGACCTTCCTGTCCATGCGCGCCGCACTGCGGGAGGCCGGCGTGGACCCGGCGCTCTGGCACTGTGACAACAGCGCCGGCATCATCGACCTGCCGCAGGCGGGCCTTTCGATGGTGCGCGCCGGCATCGCGCAGTACGGCCTGTATCCGTCGGACGAGGTGGACAAGAGCCGCGTGGCCCTCACGCCGGCGCTCTCACTGACCAGCCGCATCGTGTTCCTGAAGGAACTGCCGGCGGGCAGCGGCGTCAGCTATAACGCGACGTTCGTGACGGAGCGCGCCACGCGCGTGGCCACGGTGCCGGTCGGTTACGGCGACGGCTGGCCGCGGGCGCTCTCGAACCGCGGGACCGTGCTCGTGCGGGGACGGCGCGCGCCGGTGATCGGCCGCGTCTGCATGGATCAGTTCATGATCGATGTGACGGACATCCCGGACGCGCGGGACGGGGACGTGGTGACACTGATCGGCCGGGACGGAGCGGAGGAGATCACGGCGGACGACGCGGCGGCCGCGGCCGGGACCATCTCCTACGAGATCGTGACCCAGCTCGGGCGGCGCGTGCCGCGCGTGTTCGTGCGCGGGGGAAAGGCCGTCGCGACGTCGGACGGCTTCTCCGACTGAGGAAAAAACTTTTCATACCGGCCGGTATGTGATATAATTAACCGAATCATAAGAGAATCAAAAACGCCCGGTCCGGCCGGGCGCCGGGCGCGCCCGGCGGGAACATGCCGGACCGGATCGGACGAGAGGAGAAACGAGACATGTCAGGACATTCCAAATTTGCGAACATCAAGCACAAGAAAGAGAAGAACGACGCCGCGAAGGGCAAGATCTTCACCGTGATCGGCCGTGAGCTGGCCGTGGCCGTCAAGGAGGGCGGTCCGGATCCTGCGAACAACTCCAAGCTGCGCGATGTGATCGCGAAGGCGAAAGCGAACAACATGCCCAACGATACGATCGACCGCGGCATCAAGAAGGCGGCCGGCGACGCCAACAGCGTCAACTACGTGACCATGACCTATGAAGGCTACGGCCCGAGCGGCGTGGCCATCATCGTGGACGCGCTGACGGATAACAAGAACCGCACGGCTTCCAACGTCCGCGCCGCGTTCACCAAGGGCGGCGGCAACATCGGCACGCCGGGCTGCGTGTCCTTCATGTTCGACAAGAAGGGCCAGATCATCATCGACAAGGAAGAGTTCGAGGGAGATCCCGATGAGCTCATGATGATGGCGCTGGACGCGGGCGCCGAGGATTTTTCCGAGGAAGAGGACAGCTTTGAGATCCTGACGGATCCGGACAACTTCAGCGCGGTGCGCGAGGCCCTCGAGGCGGAGAAGATCCCGATGATGGAAGCGGACGTGACCATGATCCCGCAGACCTGGGCGGAGCTGACCGCGGAAGAGGACATCAAGAAGATGACCCGCATCCTGGACCTGCTGGATGAAGACGACGACGTGCAGGCCGTCTATCACAACTGGGACGAATAAGCCCGCACACAGATGGATACGGAGCCGGCAAAAGCGCGGTGACCGGGGGATCCCGCGGCGGAAACGGCCGGGTCCGGAAACAGATCACAGGCACACGAAAAGGAGAAGGACGTGTATTACAACGGTAAGATCTGGATCGGAGACGCAAACGGGGAAAAGGTGTACATCGAGCCGAAGATGGCGAACCGCCACGGCCTGATCGCCGGAGCCACCGGCACCGGCAAGACCATCACGCTCAAGGTGCTGGCCGAATCGTTCTCGGATGCCGGCGTGCCGGTCTTTCTGGCGGATATCAAGGGTGATCTGGCCGGCATGTGCCGTCCCGGCGTGAACACCGAAGACATGCAGAAGCGCATCCGGCGCTTCGGCCTGGACCAGTGCGGGTTCACGTATAAGGAGTACCCGACCACGTTCTGGGACCTGTACGGCGAGATGGGCATCCCGGTCCGCACTACCGTATCGGAGATGGGCCCGGTCCTGCTCTCGAAGCTGATGGACCTGAACGATACGCAGGCGGACATCCTGACCATCGTCTTCAAGATCGCGGACGACCAGGACCTGCTCCTGCTGGACACCAAGGACTTAAAGGCCATGCTGCAGTACGTCGGGGAGCATGCCGATGAACTGTCGATGCAGTACGGACGCATCGCGAAGGTCAGCGTGACGGCCATCCTGCGCAGCATCGTGGCGCTGGAAGCGCAGGGAGCGGACCGCTTCTTCTGCGAGCCGGCCCTGAACATCACCGACTGGTTCGCGACCGGCCTGGACGGCCGCGGCATGATCAACGTGCTGGACAGCCGGGAGCTGGTCAAGGATACCAAGCTGTATTCGACCTTCCTGCTCTGGATGCTGTCGGAGCTGTTCGATATCCTGCCCGAGGTCGGAGACCTCGACAAGCCGCGCATGGTATTCTTCTTCGATGAAGCGCACCTGCTGTTCAAGGATATCTCGAAGGCCCTGCGCGACAAGATCGAGCAGGTGGTCAAGCTGATCCGCTCGAAGGGCGTCGGCGTGTACTTCATCACGCAGTCGCCGCGCGACGTGCCGGATGAGGTCCTCGCGCAGCTCGGCAACAAGATCCAGCACTGCCTGCACGCCTATACCCCGACCGAGGAGAAGGCCGTGAAGGCGGCCGCGGGCTCCTTCCGCGTGAACCCGGCCTTCGATACGTTCACGGCCCTGCAGGAGCTCGGCGTCGGCGAAGCGCTGGTCTCCGTACTGGACGAGAAGGGCATCCCGTGCATGACGCAGCGGTGCAAGATCCTGCCGCCGCAGAGCCAGATGGGCCCCATCCCGGATGAAGACAAGAAGAACGAGGTCCTGCGCAGCAACCTGGGCCTGCGTTACCAGACCACCTATGACCGCGACAGCGCGTATGAGTTCCTGCAGCGGCTGAACCAGCAGCTCGAGCTGGAGGCGTTCGACGCGGCGCAGAAGGCGGCCGCGGAGAAGGAAGCCGCGGAAGCGGCCAAGGCTGCGGAAAAGGAGGCCGAGGCGGCCGCCAAGGCAGCAGAGCGCGAAGCCATCGCGGCGCAGAAGGCCGCGGAACGGGAGGCGGCCGCGGCGGCCAAGGCCCGTGAGCGGGAAGAGGCGGCGGCCGCGCGGGCAGCCGCGGCAGCGGAAGCCAAGGCGCAGAAGGAATACGAAGCGGCGCTCAAGAAGGCGCAGCAGCAGAAGGAACGCGAAGAGCGGGAAAAGAAGAAGGTGGCGGCCAGCATCGCCTCGACGGCCGGCGGGACCGTGGGCCGCGAGGTCGGCAACGCGATCGGCAAGACCGTGGGCGGCGCCTTCGGCAAGAAGCTCGGCGGAAACATCGGCGCGGCCCTCGGGCGCGGCATCCTCGGAACGCTGTTCAAGAAGTAAAAAGACCGCGGCGCGCGGGAATCAGATCGAAGTACTGCGGCGGCCGGATCCCGGCCGCCGTAATTGAAAAGCGCGCAGGACGGCGTACGGACAGACGTCCGGACCGCCCCTGCGGACAGCCGCGGGCTCCGGCCGCGCGGGAAAGAGAAGACAAGGGACAGAAAACAGAAGACTGACTATGAAAAAAATGATGTTCATCGTCAACAGCCGTTCGGGGACCGGCCAGATCCGGCCGCGGCTGTGCGATATCCTGGATACTTTCAACAAGGCCGGCTTCGAGCCGACCGTCTACATCACACAGGCCGCGGGCGCCGCGCGCCTGAAGGCCTGCGAAGCCGCCCGGGCAGGGATCTATGACCGGATCGTCTGCAGCGGCGGGGACGGCACGCTGAACGAGGTCATCAGCGGCGTGCTGGACAGCGGCACGGATATCACGATCGGCTATCTGCCGGCCGGCTCCACGAACGACTTTTCGCGGTCGCTCGAGATCCCGCCGGACCTGCAGCAGGCTGCCCTGCTGGCCGCGCGCGGAACGCCGCACCGGTTCGACGTCGGGACCATGAACGACCGCAACTTCATCTACGTGGCGGCTTTCGGCGCGTTCACCGCGCTGACCTACCAGACGCCGCAGCAGACCAAGAACACGCTCGGCTACATGGCCTACGTGCTGGAAGCGGTCCAGTCGCTCGGATCCATCCGTCCGTACCACATCCGTGTGGAGGCGGACGGCCGCTCCTTTGAGGGAGATTATATCCTGGGGCTGGTCACGAATTCGATCTCGGTGGGCGGGATCCCGCTGCCGGATATCCAGGGCAGCAGCCTGGACGACGGGCTGCTCGAGGTCCTGCTGATCCGGAATCCGATGAACGTCTTTGAACTGCAGGTCATCCTCAGCGACCTGCTGACCGCGAACAGCGCCAAATCACAGTATGTGGACTTTTTCCGCGCGAAGCGCGTCGTGATCTCGTCGGAAGAGGAGATCGCGTGGACCGTGGACGGCGAGGCCGGCGGCGCCTGCCGCGAGGCCGTGATCACGAACCGGCCGCAGGCCGTGCGGATCATGACGCGCCGCAGCATCGGCACCCTTGAGAAGAAGCCGGGTCGGAAGGCCCCGGGCGGAAAGACGCCGGACGGCAAAGCCCCGGAGGACAAAACGCCGGACGGAAAGGGGATCGAATGAAGTTTACCAAGATGCAGGGCATCGGGAACGACTATATCTACGTGAACTGCTTTGAGGAGCGGGTCGCGGATCCGTCCGCGCTGGCGGTCCGGGTCAGCGACCGGCATTTCGGCATCGGCGGGGACGGCGTGATCCTGATCTGTCCATCGGACAGGGCGGACGCCCGCATGGAGATGTATAACGCCGACGGCTCGCGCGGAAAGATGTGCGGCAACGGGATCCGCTGCGTCGCGAAGTTCGTGCACGACCACGGGATCTGCCGGAAGGACGTGCTGCGGATCGATACCGACGCGGGCATCAAGGAGATCCGCATCGCGCAGAAGGATGAAAAAGGCCGCGCCGTCCGGCTGACCGTGAACATGGGGCCGGTGCGCATCGTGAGCCGCGGCTGCGAAGGAAAGCGCCGCTGTGAGCTGGACCCCGGCGACGTCTGGGAGCCGCTCGAGGTGGACGGCCGCACGTATCCGGCCGTGCTCGCGGACGTCGGAAACCCGCACGCGGTCCTGCTCTGGGAGGATCCGTACCGGCTGAAGATCGAGGAGATCGGCCCGAAATTCGAGAATCATGAACGGTTCCCGGACCGGACCAATACCGAATTCATCGAAGTGGCCGGACCGCATGACCTGACGATGCGCGTCTGGGAGCGCGGGAGCGGCGAGACGCTGGCCTGCGGCACCGGGGCGTGCGCGTCGGCTGCGGCGCTCGCGGCGGCCGGGCTCGTGAGCTTCCCGGTGACCGTGCATCTGCGCGGCGGGGACCTCGTGATCGAGGCCGGAGAAGGAGAAGATGTGCTGATGACCGGAGAGGCCGCCGAGGTCTTCACCGGAGAAATCGAAACGGAGGTAGCTCATGTATAAGATCAATCCGCATTACGCAAAGCTCCAGGGAAGCTACCTGTTCTCGGCGGTGGCGCAGAAGCAGCACGCGTTCTCGGAGGCGCACCCCGACCGGGAGGTCATTCGTCTGTCGATCGGCGACGTGACCCAGCCGCTGGCGCCGGCCGTGATCGCGGCCCTGCATGACGCGGTCGACGAGATGGCTCACGCCGAGACGTTCCACGGCTACGCGCCGGATCTCGGCTATTCGTTCCTGCGCGAGGCCGTGGTCGAGAACGACTACCGTCCGCGCGGCTGCGAGGTCTATCCGGACGAAGTCTTCATCAGCGACGGAGCCAAGTGCGACGTCGGCAACATCCAGGAGCTCTTCGTGCCCGAATCGAAGATCGCGGTCTGCGATCCGGTCTATCCGGTCTACGTGGATTCGAACGTGATGGCGGGCCGGACCGGCGCCTGCGATCCGACGACCGGAAAGTTCGAGGGCGTGATCTACATGCCCTGCACCAAGGAGAATGACTTCAAGCCTGAGATCCCGGACGAGATCCCTGACCTGATCTATCTTTGCTTCCCGAACAACCCGATCGGCACGGTCCTGACGAAAGACGAGCTGCAGGCCTGGGTGGATTACGCGAAGAGCGTCGGCGCGGTCATCCTGTTCGACGCCGCGTACGAAGCCTTCATCGAGGACCCGGAGATCCCGCATTCGATCTATGAGTGCGAGGGCGCGCGCGACTGCGCGATCGAGTTCCGCA
>CACXFD010000059.1 GCA_902766845.1 uncultured Lachnospiraceae bacterium
CGCCGATATGCATGAGCCGCCACTGGGACAGGTGGTAATCCGCCGGGTCGATCTCGCCGCGTTCGATGGCCGCAAGGATATCCTGGGCCCACGG
Organism: uncultured Lachnospiraceae bacterium; assembly: GCA_902766845.1. Taxonomy (GTDB): domain Bacteria; phylum Bacillota; class Clostridia; order Lachnospirales; family Lachnospiraceae; genus RUG11204. The sequence continues at coordinate 95 of CACXFD010000059.1, forward strand.
GACCAGGAGCCAGACGATCGTGCAGCGCTCGCGCGACACGGTCCCGAGCACGGCCGACGGGGTGTTCCCCTTCAGGATGACCGCACGGCTCCCGGTGTAGATCTCGGTGGTCGCCGTATCCTTAACAACAAAATGATAGAGCGGCGGGATGCACAGGACCACGTCGTCATGCGTGGTCTCGTGATGCATCGCTTCCATCCGCGCGGACTGCAACAGCGCCGTATGGTCCAGCAGGATGGCCTTCGGGAAGCCCGTAGTGCCCGACGAATAGTAGATGGCCGCCTCGTCGGTGTCCTGGATCAGGACTTTGGGGGCCGACGAGGAGCAGTTCGCGACGGCTTCGGAGTAGCTTTCCGCAAAATAGGGGGTGCTGTCCCCGACGAAGAACAGCGCCATCTGACGGTTGATATTCGGGAAGATGTCTTCGACGCGGCCGATGAATTCCGGTCCGAAGAACAGGACGTCCGCGTCCGCCAGCTTCAGGCAGTATTCGATCTCTTCCGCGGTATAGCGGAAATTCAGCGGGACCGCGATGGCGCCGGTCTTCAGGATCCCGAAATAGATCGGGAGCCATTCGAGGCAGTTCATCAGCAGGATCGCGGCCTTCTGCCCTTTCCTGATCCCGCGCGCGAGCAGCATGTTCGCGACGCGGTTGGCTTTTTCGTCAAAGACGCTCCAGGTGATCTCGCGCCGGTAGGGCGCGGAGCCGGTGGGCTGAATCAGTTCAAATTCCCGCCAGGTCACCCGCGGCTCCTCCTGAAGCTCGGGGTTGACCTCGACGAGGCAGATCTCGTCTCCGTACAGTTTGCTGTTGCGTTCCAGCAGATCCGTGATGGGCATGACCGTTTCTCCTGTTTTCTGCTTCGTCCGGCCGGCGGCGCGGACGATCCGGTTCGTTTTGGTAAAAGGAAAAAGCGGCCGAAAACTTTACCGCTTTTAACCACTAAAGTATTCTATTCCATTCCGCGCCGTTTGTCAAGACGTCCGGCGCAGAAAATCATCCTGTTTTCGCGCGGTCCGCGGCAACGTCCGATGCCCGGGAACAGCTTTGTGCCTTTGGCTTCCGAAAACGCGCAAAGCGGCCCGTCCTCTCCGGCTCTCTGCCGGATCGGAGCGGGCCGCTTCCGTAATAGACCTTATCTTCCGTCCGGCCTGCGCAGACGGGTCACTTCCCGCTGCGCAGGCCGGGCCGCAGTAAAAACTGCAGGTACCGTGTTACTGTTACTTATCGAGCACTTCGACCTGGATCGGCCGGACCGCGTCCTCCATGATCCGGATCTCTTCCGCAGACAGAGCCACCTGCGTGCACGCGGCGGTATCCGCCACGCTCTCTTCCCGGCGCATGCCCACGAGCAGGCTCATGTTTTCGAACTGGGCCAGCGCCCAGGCCAGCATCAGCTGCGCCCAGCTGCAGCCGTGGGCTTCTCGGATCGGTTCCCAGATCTCATAGGCGCGGGCCAGCCCGGACCGGTACGGCTCGCCGACCCACGGGATCCGTGACCGGATATCGGTCTTCGCGAACGACTTTTCCAGAAAGCCCGGTCCGGTCAAAAAGCCTTCCTCGAGCACGCCATATGTCTGGAACGAGGTCCCGCAGTCCCGGCACGCCTCGAAATAATCCCGCCCGTGGAACGGCGACAGGATGCTGAAGAACTCCTGCACCACGGCGACGCCGGCCGGCGTTTTCCCGGATCCGTCCCGGCTGTCTTTCGCAGGTGTCGGGGCCTCGTCCGTCTCACGGACCGCACTGCCCGCCGCGCGGGCCGCGGCCTGATAGGCCCGCAGGTCGGACGGCTTACTGTTGGACAGGCCGTAGGTGCGGATCTTGCCCTCCCGGATCAGGTCCTCGAGCGCGCCGACCGTCTCTTCCACCGGCCAGCTCGGACAGACATAATGCACGATCAGCGAATCGATATAGTCCGTCTTCATGCGGAGCAGCGATTCTTCCACGTCCTTCTTGACCGCGGCCGCACTCGTATCGTTATTCACGGTATAGCCGTCGCGCTCATAATGGAAGTTCCCGCCTTCCCGGCGCCAGTTCAGCGAGCATTTGGTCTGCAGGATGAAGTCCCCGCGCCGGCCGGCCAGCGCCTTCCCGAGAAGCTGCTCGCTGCGGCCGGTCCCGTAGACCGGGGCCGTGTCGATATAGTTGATCCCGTATTCGCGGCAGGCGTCCAGCAGGCGGGCTGCCTCCGCTTCCGTCGAATCCCGGTCCGACCAGACGCTGCCGCCCCCGAGGCCCCAGGTCCCCAGCGCGACCTGTGAGACCATGATCCCCGAACGGCCCAGTTCCCGATATTCCATTGGTTTCCTCCCGATCGATGTTCGTGTGAGCAGCCCCCGTGCGGGCGGGCTGCCGTCTTATGCCCCGTAGACGAACGCGCGGTCATGCGCGCTGTGCAGCGCGTCATAGATCTGGCCGGGACGGGCCGTATCTCCGACAAAGATCAGTTTCTCGCCGAACGCCTCCCGGAACGCCTCGGCGTCCGGACGGTTCGAGCGCACGCCCATGGCCAGGATCACCGTATCGGCCGGGATCTTCGTCTCTTCGCCGGTCTTCACGTCACGAACCGTGACACAGCCCTCTTCGACCGCGGCCAGCTGCTTTTCCTTCGCGATCTGTCCGCCGTTCTTCATGATCTCCTGCACCAGATGCATGACGATGCTCGGATAGAGCGAGCCGCCGACCTTCGAGAGCATCTCGACGACCGTGACCTTATGGTCCGGCGCCAGCGTCTCCGCGGTCTCCAGGCCCGTCACACCGCCGCCGATCACGACGACGTTCTCTCCCTTCACCTGCGCGCGGCCGGCCAGCACGTCTTCCGCCGTCACAGCCGCATCGATGCCGGGCAGATCCGGTACGACCGGTCTTCCGCCGGCCGCCAGGAACACAGCTTCCGCGCCGGCCGCCTTGACCGCTTCCACAGAAGCCGCCTCTCCGAGACGCACCCGGACGCCGGCCTTTGCGAGCTGCGCCTCCATCGTCTCGATGAATTCATGCAGCATAGTCTTGCAGGGAGGCACGGCGGCCAGTTCGACCGTGCCGCCGATGCGGTCCTTCTGCTCGAACAGGACCACCTCGAAGCCTCTCTTTCTCAGCGTCAGGGCCGCTTCAAAGCCGGCCGGGCCGCCTCCGACCACCGCGACCGTGCGTCCGGCGCCGTTTTTGACGAGTTTGTCGTCGCCCCATTCGAACTCACGGCCAAGGACCGGGTTCAGCGTGCAGCCGAGCGGCAGGCCGTCGTTCAGGATACGGAAGCACTCCATACAGCCCAGACATTTGCGGATCTCCGCGTCCCGGCCCTCGCGCGCCTTATTGGCCCACTCCGCGTCCGCGAGGTTCCCGCGCGCGATCCCGACGAAGTCCGCGAAGCCCTCCTCGAGGAGCTGCTCCGCAACGGCCGGATGCTTGATGTTGCAGACCGCGATCACCGGGATCGAGACAGCCTGGCGGATATTCGCGGCCAGGTGCTTCTTCCAGCCTTCCGCGAAGTAATTGGGCTCGATGATCGTCGCGCCCGAATCGTAGGTGCCGCAGCTGACATTGATGTAGCAGACGCCGAGCTTTTCAAAGTATTTCGCCTGGGCGACCGCGTCCTCTTCCGTGATGCCGTCCTCCAGGTAATCGTTTCCGTTGATGCGGATGCCGATCGGGAACTTCGGGCCGCAGTAGGCGCGGATCCCCATGATGATCTCGGTCGCGAAGCGCATGCGTCCCTCAAAGCTCCCGCCGTACTTGTCTGTGCGCTTATTGGTGTGCGGGGACAGGAACTGACTGACCAGATAGCCGTGCGCGCCGTGGATCTCCACACCGTCCACGCCGGCCTTCTGCGCGAGGACCGCGCCGAAGACGAACTTCTTCACTAGGCCTTCCACCTCTTCCGTGGTCAGGGCGCGCGGCTGCTCTCCGATGACTTTGCAGGTCACGTCGGAAGCCGATACGGGCTGCTTCCCGCCGATCAGACGGCTCGGCGTCTGGTTCCCGGGATGATGGAGCTGCACGAACAGCTTGGTATCATAGGCGTGGACCGTTTCAGCGAGGCGGGACAGCTGGCCCACCATATAAGGCTTCGTGACCGACAGTTGGTTCGGCGTTCCCACGCCGGTCTCATCATCGATTCGGGTGATCTCGGTGATGATCAGGCCCACGCCGCCTTTCGCGCGGTCCGCATAATACTTGATCATGCGGGGACCGGCCTCGCCCGACGATTCCGCGAGCGAACAGCCCATGGCGGGCATCACGACACGGTTCTTGAGTTCAAGACCCGCGATCTTTCCGGGCGTAAAGAGTTTCGTGTAAGACATGACAGCTCCTCCTTTTCAGATATGGATGGGGCGGACTGCGTCTGCGGACCGTCCCGTATGTCCATCATAGCATGCCGGCCGGTAAAAAGATACGGACAGGCATGAAAAAGGCGATAAAATTTCTATAAACTGCCGTCTCCCGCGGCATAAAAAAGGCATCCCGTCCCGCCGGACAGGATGCCTCTTAGAAGTTATGCTTTACCGCTCCTGCGGCCAAGTGCTGGACGGCCAGTCCGCACCGCCCGACAGGGCTTCGTACGTGTCGATCACGACGGCTGTCTTCTCATCCACATGCTGCATCACATAGCGCATATGGTCTTCCGGGATCGCGATGCAGCCGCCGGAGAACGGCTTGGCCGGTCCGAAGCAGTGCAGGAAGATCGCGCAGCCGCGCGCGGGATCGCATTCGGGATTGTAATCCAGGTTCAGGCAGTACTGATAATGATACGGATAATCCAGGATGTGCTCGGTATCCCCGTTGTCCGTGTCCAGATCCGGCAGGTCCTTTTTGCTGACCAGTTCGTTGAAATGATACCCTTCGCGCGCGTCGCCCGACCAGTAGGTATCCTGGTCCGCTTTCACGTACGGGATCTTGCTGCCCGGATCGTCCGCGATACCGAAAGCCCGGTCGAAATGGAACACCCCGACCGGCGTCTTGTTATCTCCCATGCGGGTCTTTCCGAGACCGGCTTTTCCGAGGAAGGCCGGCGTCGTCATGACCATATGCCAGGTGCCGTCGCTCCGCTTTTCATGGAGCGCGACCCACGCATCCGTGGCATCGGCGTCAAACGCGGCCACGGTCAGGATCTGATCGGCATCCTTCGCGGCTTCGAGTGCTCCGACCCATTCCGGCGATTCGACGTCGATTCCCTTATATCCGCCTTCATTTGCCTTCTTTCCGGCACAGCCGCCGAAAAGCAGCGCGGCGGCAAGGATCAGTGCCAGGATCCTGCATGCTTTCTTCATAGATCGTTTCCTCCTGTATCATATCAGACTGTCTGCCTCCGCGGCCGTGTCCGTATTTTGACCGCTCGCGGCTATGAAAAAAGGTCTGCCGACATCCGTCAGCAGACCTTTCTGGGATCAGCGGGGATCGAACCCACGACCTTTCGCGTGTGAGGCGAACGCTCATCCCGGCTGAGCTATGATCCCATGCACGGGACATTATAGCACGTCTTCCCCTCCGGCGCAAGAACAATTTTTCTTTTTTCAGATCGTCATGCCCGCCGCGTTTCTCTAAAGCCGCAGGACGCCGCCGGATACGGCCGCTTTCCGCCGCAGGATGTCCCGCGGCTCCGCATGCACGCCCGCGGCTAAGGTCCGTCAGATCGTGGCCGCCAGGCGCGCCGCGTCGAGCAGCCAGTCACCGGCCGCTTCCTCGATGCGGCCGTCATCCACAAGGCCGGCCAGGGCCGGATCCAGCGGAAGCCGTCCGAGGACCGGGATACCCATCTCCGCCGCCGCTTCCTGCAGATGGCTCTCGCCGAATACCGGCAGCTCCTCTCCGCAGTGCGGGCAGACCATGTAGCTGTAATTCTCGATCACGCCGAGGACCGGGATATTCATCATGTTCGCCATGTTCACGGCCTTCGTGACGATCATGCGCACCAGGTCCTGCGGCGACGTCACGACGATGATCCCGTCCACCGGGATGCTCTGGAAGACCGTCAGCGGCACATCGCCGGTTCCGGGCGGCATATCCACGAGCATCACGTCCACCTGATCCCAGATCACATCGGTCCAGAACTGGGTGACGGTCCCGGAGATGACCGGCCCGCGCCAGACCACAGGGTCCGTCTCATTGGCCAGGAACATATTGACGCTGATCAGCTGGATGCCGGTGCGCGTCACGGCCGGGAAGATGCCGGAGTCCGATCCGGTGGCCCGCTCATGGATGCCGAAGGCCTGCGGAATGGACGGGCCGGTCACGTCCGCGTCCAGGATGCCCACATTGAAGCCCTGGCGCTGCAGCGTAACGGCCAGCAGCTCGGTGACCATGCTCTTGCCGACGCCGCCCTTGCCGCTCACGACGCCGATCACTTTCTTCACGGACGATTCCGGATGCAATTTGGCCTTCTCCGGCTCTTCCGGCTTATCCAGACGCTTGATCGGACGGGTCAGCTTGTGGCCCGACGCTTCCTGTTCACTCATGTCGATCCTCTTTCCCGGCCGGTCCGGCCATGCAGCCCGGCCGCTTTTCATTTTGTCAGCGTGCTCTATTATACCTGTCCCCGGCGGCTGTGTCAAATGGTGCCGGGTGCCGTCACCCGTGGCTGTGTCACATGATTCCGGATCCCGACCATGACGCCTGCGCCGCATGGTATCCGGGCGCCGTCACCGTCAGGTCGCAAGACCGATCTCCCGCAAAAAAGGAGAAGGCCGGCAGGGCTTTCCGAACCGGCGCAGCGGGGCGGACAGGATCAGTTCCTTCCGGGCCCGCGTCATGGCCACGTACAGAAGGCGGCGCTCTTCTTCCGTCCCTTCCCGGCCCGGCGATCCGATATGCGGCAGCACGCCGGCGCAGCAGTCCGGAATCCAGACCCGATCGAATTCCAGCCCCTTCGCGCCGTGCATCGTGAGGATCCGGACACGGTCCGGCAGGCTCCTGCCGCCGGCGCGGATCTCCTGCTCGATGCGCCGCCGCAACTGATGGGTCCGTACCAGAACGGCCGCGCTCTCGCCGGCTAAAAGCCCCTGCATGGCAGCCAGGATCCCCCGGGCCTGTTCCCGTTCATCCGGATAGACCGCAAAGCGCACGGGCGGTCCGTCCGGAGCGGCCGATCGTATCTTTTTCGCGAAGCGGGTCCGGTTGTGACGGATCAGCTTTCCGGCCGCCGCGGTGATCCGCGGGCTGCACCGGTGATTGACCGACAGCCGGACCACGCGCATCCCCGGTATCTCCGCAGCGGCCCGCTGCATCAGGGCCGGCGCGGCGCCCCGGAAACGGTAGATCGCCTGATCGTCATCCCCGACCAGAAACAGCTCGCGCGACGGCTCCGACAGCAGACGGATGAGCCGGTACTGGACCGGTGACGCGTCCTGGAACTCATCCACCAAAAAACAGGTGAAGCGGGCCTGCCAGCGCGCCAGCGCCTTCGGGTCGCGCAGAAAGAGCTGTTCCAGCGCCGTCTGCAGATCCGACAGGTCCGGCCGTCCGGCCTCGCGCTTGAGTTCGGTATAGCGCTGCCGGAGCCCGGCCCACCGGCCGGATGTCTCATACGGACCGTCTGCGCGTCCGGCCGCATCCTCCTCCTCGCCCACCGACAGCCGCCGCAGCAGCTCTTCGCCCAGATCGCGCGAGATCACGTCGTCCCAGCCGCAGTCCTTCAGCGCGCGGCGCACCAGATCGAACTGTTCCTCTTCCGACAGGATGTCCGCACGCATGCCCTCGGCCCGCAGCATGCGCAAAAACGCCCCGTGGAAGGTATGGAAGGAAACGTCCGCGCCCTCGGGGCACAGCCGCAGGAATCTCTCCCGCATCTCGGCTGCGCTCGCGCGCGTAAACGTCACGGCCAGGATACGGCGCGGGTCGATGCCGCGCTCCCGGATCGCGTACCGGATCCGTTCCGTCAGGACCGCTGTTTTTCCCGCCCCCGGACCGGCCACGACAAGGACCGGCCCGGGCAGGCGTATCGCTTCTTGCTGCTCCGGAAGAAAATCCACCCGAACTTCCTTTCCTTCGCTCTCCATGCCCTTCCCGGGGCGTTTTTGTAAGACACGCAGCGGACCGCCCCTTACTGCGGTCCGCTGTCTGATGATCTGTCTGATGGGCCTTACGCCAGCATCTGTCTGCGGGGCCTTACGCCAACGCTTCCTCGAGTTTGCGGATACCGGCGTCGATCCGGGCCAGCGACTCATCCGGGCCCAGGATCTCCAGGATCTCGGTCGCGCCGGCCGGCGTCATCTGTTTGCCGGAGACCGCCGTGCGGATGGGCCACATCACGTAGCCGGTCTTGAAGCCCTTTTCATCCGCATAGCCCTTCAGCAGCGCGAACAACGCGTCGTTGGACCAGTCCTCCTGCTTTTCCAGCAGGGCGCGGGCATCGCGCAGGACCGCCAGCGAGCCGGCCGCGTCGGTCTTCATCTTCTTGTGCGTATACATCGACACGTCATATTCCGGAAGCGTCTCGAAAAAGTCCACCTGCTCCTCGATGTCCGGGAAGACCTCGATCCGGGTCTTTACCATGGCCGCGATCTTGTGCAGATCCAGATCCTTATGGATCACGCGTCGCAGATACGGCTCTGCCTTCTCAAAGAACGCGTCCGGATCCATGGCCTTGATGTATTCGCCGTTCATCCAGCGAAGCTTGACCATGTCAAAGACGGCCGGCGATTTCGAGATGTTGTGATAATCGAACGCTTCGATCAGTTCCTGCAGCGAGAAGATCTCGCGGTTGTCCGAAGGGCTCCAGCCGAGCAGGGCCACGAAGTTCACGACCGCTTCCGACAAAAAGCCCTGTTCGATCAGGTCCTCGTACGAGGAGTGGCCGCTGCGCTTGGACAGCTTCTGGTGCTCTTCGTTCGTGATCAGCGGGCAGTGCACATAGACCGGCACCTCCCAGCCGAAAGCCTCATAGAGGCGGTTGTACTTCGGGGAGGACGACAGGTATTCGTTGCCGCGGACCACGTGCGTGATGCCCATCAGATGGTCGTCGACGACGTTCGCGAAATTGTAGGTCGGGAAGCCGTCCGACTTAATCAGGATCATATCGTCCAGTTCCGCGTTCTCGACCGTGATATCGCCGTAGATGTCATCGTGGAAGGTGGTGGTGCCGGTGTTCGGATTGTTCTGGCGGATCACGAACGGCATGCCGGCGTCCAGGTTTGCCTGGATCTCCTCCTTCGACAGGTGCAGGCAGTGCTTGTAATACTTGAAGCCCTCGCCCTTCGCCTCGGCCGCGGCGCGCGCCTCCTCCAGCCGCTCCTTGGTGCAGAAGCAGTAATAGGCGTGGCCGGATTCGATCAGCTGCTTTGCGTAGGGCATGTAGGTGTCCTTGCGCTGGCTCTGGATGTACG
>CACXFD010000060.1 GCA_902766845.1 uncultured Lachnospiraceae bacterium
CCGGTGCCGAAGGCCGTGATCATGGCCTTGATCTCGGCGTTGCCGTAGATGCGGTCCAGACGGGCCTCGGTATAACGCATGGCCGCCGCGCCGTCGCCGTCCTCGGAACCGAAGTTGCCGTGGCCGTCCACGAGCGGGTAGCGCGTGGACCACTCCTGCGCCAGGTTGACCAGGGCGCCGTAGATGGAGCTGTCGCCGTGCGGATGGTATTTACCCATCGTATCGCCCACGATACGCGCGCACTTACGGTGCGGCTTATCGGGGCCGTTGTTCAGTTCGATCATCGAGAAGAGGACGCGCCGCTGCACCGGCTTCAGGCCGTCCCGCACGTCCGGAAGGGCGCGAGAGGCGATGACGCTCATCGCGTAGTCGATGTAGGAGCTTTCCATCGTCTCCTTCAGGTCGACGTTCCGAATCTGATCAAAAATCGTCTGATCCATTTTTTCTCCTTAACTGGCTCTTCTGCCTGCCGACGGCTGTTTGACGGCGGGCCGTCAGGCCTGCAGGTCCAGGTTCTTGACGTACTTGGCGTTGGCTTCGATGAATTCGCGGCGGGGCTCGACCTTATCGCCCATCAGGGTCGTGAAGGTCAGGTCGATCTCCGCGGCCTCCGCTTCATCGAGCGTCACGCGCTTTAAGATCCGGCGCTCGGGATCCATCGTGGTCTCCCAGAGCTGCTCCGCGTCCATCCCGCCCAGTCCTTTGTACCGCTGGACCTTGTTGTTGGAATCGCGGCCGATCTCGAGCATGATCTTATTCAGCTCCTCGTCGCTGTAGGCGTACCAGACCTTCTTGTTCTTCTCCACCTTATAGAGCGGCGGCATGGCCATGTAGACATAGCCCTGCTTGATCAGCTCCGGCATGAAGCGGTAGATGAAGGTCAGCATCAGCGTACCGATATGGGCGCCGTCGACATCGGCATCGGTCATGATGATGATCTTGTGGTAGCGGAGCTTGCTGATGTCGAAATCGTCATGGATGCCGGTGCCGAAGGCCGTGATCATGGCCTTGATCTCGGCGTTGCCGTAGATGCGGTCCAGACGGGCCTTCTCCACGTTCAGGATCTTGCCGCGCAGCGGCAGGATGGCCTGGGTCGCGCGGGTGCGGGCCTTCTTCGCGGAGCCGCCGGCGGAATCTCCCTCGACGATGAAGATCTCGCAGTTCTCGGGATTCTTGTCCGAGCAGTCCGCGAGCTTGCCGGGCAGGCCGGCGCTGTCCAGGATGTTTTTGCGGCTGCGCTCCATGTCGCGGGCCTTGCGGGCCGCGTTGCGGGCGCGCTGCGCGAGGCGGGCCTTTTCGCAGATGGCCTTCGCGACCAGCGGATGCTGCTCGAGATAATATTTGAGCTGCTCGCCGAAGACCGATTCGACGGCCGTCTTGGCTTCGCTGTTTCCGAGCTTCTGCTTGGTCTGGCCTTCGAACTGCGGCTCCTCGATCTTGATCGAGATGACCGCGGTCAGGCCCTCGCGGATGTCATCGCCTTCGAGCTTATCCTTTTCGTTGATGATCTTGTTCGCTTTGGCGTAATCGTTGAACGTGGATGTCAGCGCGCTGCGGAAGCCCGTCATATGCGTGCCGCCCTCGGGCGTGATCAGGTTGTTGACGAAGCTGTAGCATTTCTCTTTATATTCATCGTTATGCTGCAGGGCCACTTCCACGTAGATGTTGTTGCGGGTGCCTTCGCAGTAGATGACCTCGGGGTAGAGGGCTTCGCTGCCTTTGTTCAGGTAGGTGACGAATTCCTTGATGCCGCCCTCGTAATGGAAGACGCGCTCGACCGGCTCTTCCCCGCGCAGATCGCGCAGCGTGATCTTCAGGCCCTTGGTCAGGAACGCGGTCTCCCGCAGACGCGTCTTGAGCGTATCGAAATTGAAGACCGTCATCTCGAAGATCTCTTTATCCGGCAGGAACGTGACCGTGGAGCCGTGCTGGCTCTTTTTGCAGGTCCCGACGACTTCGAGCTGTGAGGCCGTGTTGCCGCGCTCGTAGCGCTGCTGATAGATCATGCCGTCCTTGTAGATCTTCACTTCCAGCCATTCCGACAGGGCGTTGACGACCGATGCGCCGACGCCGTGCAGGCCGCCCGACACTTTATACGCGCCGCCGCCGAACTTTCCGCCCGCGTGCAGCTGCGTGAAGATGACCTCGACCGCGGGGACATGCATCTTCGGATGCTCATCGACCGGCATGCCGCGGCCGTCGTCGACTACGGTGATCGAATTGTCCGGATTGATCGAGACCTCGATGCTCTCGCAGAAACCGGCCAGCGCCTCGTCTACGGAATTATCCACGATCTCGTAGACGAGATGATGCAGACCGCGCTCCGACGTGCTCCCGATGTACATACCGGGACGCTTCCGGACCGCTTCCAGGCCTTCCAGGACCTGGATCTGCTCCGCATTGTATTCCTGCATGTTCTGATCCATACGTACCTCTTTCCTGCTGCTCTTCTTCGTTCATCCTGTATCGGGACCGGTCCGTCCGGACCGGTGATTCTTCCCGTTTCCGATCCGGCCCATGCAGGCCGGTCTTTTTTCTCTGCTCCGTTCCGGCCTGTCCGGGCCGGCACCTCTTCAGCTGTCCTTCCGGACAGCCGCGGCGTTTCTGATCTCATACAGCCGATCCGCGCGCAGCCTCTCGCGGATGGCCTCATCCAGACCCGTGCAGGTCAGGATGGTCTGGATCCCGTCGATCCCGGACAGCAGAGCCTCCTGGCGCGACTGGTCCAGCTCGGACAGCACATCGTCCAGCAGCAGGACCGGTGTGTCTCCGACGATCTGCCGCACGAGTCCGATCTCCGCCATCTTGAGGGACAGCGCCGCGCTGCGCTGCTGCCCCTGCGAGCCGTACCGGCGCACGTCCATATCCCCGATCGAGATCTTCAGGTCATCCCGGTGCGGGCCGCACTGCGTCATGCGCAGGCGCCGGTCCGCTTCCCGGCCGATCAGGAGCCGGTCCGCAAATTCCTCTTCCTGCGTATCCGGCTCGTACGCGAGCCGCAGCGATTCCTTTCCCCCGGTCAGCTGCTCGTGCAGCGGCCCGACGATCTGATCCAGCTGACGGATGAAGCGGCGCCGTTCGGTCATGATCCGGCTCCCGTAGTTCACGAGCTGCTGGTCCCATACATCCAGCGTATCCAGAAGCTCCGGCTTATCCGCCAGGTCCTTCAGAAGCTGATTGCGCTGTTCGAGCGCTTTATGATACAGATTCAGGTCCGACAGATACGGCCGGCTGATCTGGCACAGCTCCATATCCAGGAACCTTCTCCGTTCCGCGGGACCGTTCTTGATGATATTCAGGTCTTCCGGCGAAAAGAAGACCGCGTGCGTAACGCCCAGCAGATCGCTCGCGCGCCGCAGCTGGACGCCGTTGATCGCGATCGCCTTCTTTTTATTCCGCCGCAGGTGGATATCCACGCGGCTCTCGATCCCGTTTTTCTCCGTCACCATACGGATATGGGATTCTTCCTGTCCGAACCGGATCATCTCCGGATCTTTCTTGCTGCGATGTGACCGGGAGGTACAGCTGACGAAGAGCGCCTCGAGGATATTGGTCTTTCCCTGCGCGTTGTCCCCGTACAGAATGTTGATTCCCGGAGCAAAATCGACCGTCAGGTCTTCATAATTCCGGAAATCCCGGCATTCCAGCTGTTTGATCACCATACAGGGTCACCCGATCTTGAATTCCTCTCCGCCGCAGCGGAACGTATCCCCGGCATATAGCTTGCGCCCGCGGCGAAGCTCCGGCTCCCCGTTGACCAGCACATCCCCGGCCAGGATCCGGTCCTTGGCTTCCAGCCCGCTCTCGGCGATCCCGGCCAGCTTCATAGCCTGGCCGAGCTTGATGTATTCATCCCGAATATGAAGTATCTCCATTACGCGCGTGCCCCGCTGAAGTTGACCGGAAGAATCAGGTACAGGTAGCTTCCGTCCTCGCCGCGGATGTAGCACGGCGCCTTCGGATTCACGAACGAGATGTCCACTTCCTCGTCATCGATCACGCGCAGCGCTTCGATCAGGAAGCGGGGATTGAAGCCGATCATGATGTCCTTGCCCTGCTTCTGCAGCAGCAGCTCATCCTTCATGGAGCCGAGGGCGGAATTCAGGGACAGTTCCATCTTGCTCTCCTCGATGTCCAGGATGATCGGTTTTTTATCGTTCTCGCGAATCAGGAGCGTGGAACGCTCGATGCTGTCCAGCAGGTCCTTTTTATTGATCCGGATGCGGGTCTCGTAATCACCCGAGAGCATCTGGTCCACCCGGAAGTATTCGCCTTCGATCAGGCGGGATACGACCACGGTCTGGTCAAATTCAAAGCAGACATGATTCTGCTGGAAGAAGATCAGGACTTCCTGATCCGCCTCTCCGGGCAGGATCCGGCTGATCTCATTCAGGGTCTTGCCGGGAATCACGACCTTTTCATCTTCATAGACGTCCTTGAGCTTCACCTTGCGGATGGAGATGCGGTGACCGTCCAGCGAAGTGACCTTGAGTTCATTCTCATGGACCTGGAACAGTTCGCCGGTCATCAGCCGGTTATTCTCATTCTGCGCGATCGAGAAGATGGTCTGCTTGATGGTCTCCTTTAACGAAAACTGGGAGATGCTGATGTATTTCTCGTGCTCGATGACAGGCAGTCCGGTAAATTCCGACGCGTCGCGTCCCGGGAACCGGAAATTGGTGCTGTCGCAGACGATCTGGATCACGCCGCTCTCATCCGCGGTCAGGACGATATCGCTCTCCGGAAGCTTTCTGGCCATCTCGGAAAAGAAGCGCGCTTCCACGGCGATGCGGCCGGGCTCTTCGATCCGTCCCTTGACGACGGTGCGGATCGCCAGTTCCATATCGTTTGCGGTCAGTGCGATCTCTCCTTCCGTGGCGTCGATCAGGATGCATTCCAGAATCGGAAGCGTGGTCTTGGAAGGGACCGCCTTCATGACGGTATTGATTCCGCTCAGCAGAGAGTTCTTTTCGAATACGAGCTTCATAAGGTCTCCTTTCCGGCGCAGCGCGCGCGAAAGCGATTATTTTTTCAGATTCAGTAGTCGTTTTTAGTAGGGACGGTGGATTTGTGGAAAACACCGTTTGGCCGCGCCGTTTCACGGTCTTTTATTCTTTCTCTCCGGTGGAGAGGCGGCCGGTTCTTCCCCTTTTTCCACGCTGCCGGCCGGCCATGCGGCCGCCGGCTTTCTTTTTTTAAGGTCCAGGTCTTCTTCTCAGGTGGGAGAAAGCTTCTTTTCGATGACTTTGACCGTGGCGGTCAGGTCATTGTGGAGGATCATCTCCTCTTTGATCTTGTCTTCCCCGTAGATCACGGTCGTATGGTCCCGGTTTCCGAGAAAATGACCGATCTCCTGATACGAGGAATTCGTCAGCTTCCGGCAAAGATACATCACGATCTGGCGCGGCATCACGATTTCCTTGTTGCGTTTGACGGACAGGATGTCCTCGCGGGGGATCGCAAAATGATCGCTGACCACGCGCAGGATATCTTCCATCGTAATGGTGCGGTCCGCGTTCGGCGAGATGATGTCCTTGAGCGCTTCGCGGGCCAGGTCCACCGTGATATCCTTATTCTTTGTCAGGCGGGACAGGGCGATGACTTTCGTCAGGGCGCCTTCCAGCTCACGGATATTGGATTTGATGTTGGTCGCGATGTATTTGATGACCTCGTTATCGACCTGGAAGTGTTCCATCTCTTCTTTTTTGCGAAGGATGGCCATCCGCGTCTCAAAGTCCGGCGACTGGATATCAACGGTCAGACCGCGCTCGAAACGGGACCGCAGACGGTCCTCGAGCGTCGCGAATTCCTTCGGAGGACGGTCCGAAGAAAAAACGATCTGCTTCTTATACATATATAGGTTGTCAAACGTATGGAAGACTTCATCCTGCATACTTTCCTTGCCGATGATGAACTGGATGTCATCGATCAGCAGGACGTCGTTCGAACGGTATTTATTTCGGAATTCCGTGGTGGAGATGCCGTTCTTGTTCCGGATGGCGTCCACGAGCTCATTCAGGAAATTTTCACTGGTCACGTACAGGACCTTGGCCGTGGGACGGTTCTTTAATACGAAGTTTCCGATCGCGTGCAGCAGGTGGGTCTTTCCGAGTCCCACGCCTCCGTAGATGAAGAGCGGGTTATACATATCTCCCGGCGTCTCCGCGACCGCCAGCGAGGCTGCGTGTGCCATCTCGTTATTGGAGCCGACCACGAAGGTGTCAAACGTATATTTCGGGTTCAGCGTCTCATGCAGGGGGTTGAGATCCGGGGTCGACGAAAAAGCCGTGGCGGCGCGTTTCTCTTCTTCCGGAGAGACAACGCTGACGCGGCACTGGATCCCGGTGATCTCCTCGACGGAGACGGCCAGGAACATGGCGTATTTCCGGTTGATGTAATCCAGGGCAACTTCCGTGCCGGGCGATGTCAGATACAGGACACCGTCCCGGAGTGCGGAGACTTCCAGGTTCTGGATCCACGTCTTGAACGCGACGTCAGAGAGATCCTGGTCATTTTTCAGATGCTGCAGGATCTGCGTCCAGTTAGAACGGATCTCGTCGATCATGTCGATGTGTACTCCTGTGGCTGCATAGTTGGAAATATTATACCCGAAAAAGGCTCATTTTTCAATCATTTTCCATAGGAAACGGTGGAAAAACGGGTAAAACAGCACCTTTTATCGGTTCTCCACCGTATCTACCGGGGAAAAAGCCTGATTCTACGCGGATTCATAAGAAAATTAA
>CACXFD010000061.1 GCA_902766845.1 uncultured Lachnospiraceae bacterium
TATACTGCCATTATCTGGAAGGCCTGCAGCTGGACCTGCGGGACCGCGCCGAGGCGGAAGAGGCCGTAGAGAAGTGACGGAACAGCAGTGACGGAACAAAAGTGACGGAACAGAAGTGACCGGAAGAGGCGGCCGCCGGAAAGCGCGGCCGGATGGAAAGGACAGACAAGATGACAGAAGTACTGGAGCGGTTCTTCCGCTACGTCAAGGTGGATACGCAGAGCCGCGAGGAGAGCGAAACGTTCCCGAGCACGGAAAAGCAGAAGGATCTCGGGCGCATCCTGAAGCGGGAACTGGAAGAGATGGGCGCCTCCGATGTGCGCATGGACAGCTGGGGCTACGTATACGCGCAGATCCCGGCCAACGCGCCGGGGCCGGCCCTGGGCCTGATCTCGCACATGGACACGTCGGAAGCCGTGTCGGGAAAGGATGTGAAGCCGCGCCTCGTGGAAGACTACGACGGCGGGGACGTCGTTTTGAATGAAGAAAAGGGCATCGTGCTCTCGCCCGCGGATTATCCGGAGATGAAGCGGTACATCGGAAAGAGGCTGATCGTGACGGACGGGACCACGCTGCTCGGCGCGGATGACAAGGCCGGCGTGTCGGAGATCATGACCGCGGCCCATACGCTGCTGACCCATCCGGAGATCCGCCACGGGAAGATCTGCATCGCGTTCACGCCGGACGAGGAAGTCGGGCGCGGCGTGGATCACTTCGACGTGGAGGGCTTCGGCGCCGAGATCGCCTATACCGTGGACGGCGGGGCCCTCGGCGAGATCGAATACGAGAACTTCAACGCGGCGGCCATGAACGTGACGGTCACCGGCAAGAGCATCCATCCGGGCGACGCCAAGGGCCGCATGAAGAACGCGGTCACGCTGGCCATGGAGTTCCAGAGCCTGCTGCCGGCCCATCAGGTGCCGGAGGATACGGAGGGATACGAGGGATTCTTCCACGTACACGAGATCGCGGGCGACGTCGAACGGACCGTGATGAAGTACATCCTGCGGGATCATGACCGCGGCAAGCTCGCGGAGAAAAAGCGGATCGCGCAGGCAGCGGCGGACTTCTTGAACGAGAAATACGGCGCCGGGACCGTGTCCCTTGCGATCGCGGACCAGTATGAGAACATGAAAGAAATGATCCTGCCGCACCCGGAGCTGATCGACCTCGCGAAAGAAGCCCTGAGAAAGCACGGCGTGGAGCCGCAGGAAGTTCCGATCCGCGGCGGCACGGACGGCGCGCGCCTGTCCTATATGGGCCTGCCGTGCCCGAACCTGTGCACGGGCGGACATAATTTCCACGGACGCTTCGAGTACGCCTGCGCGGACAGCATGGAGACCATGGCGCAGGTCCTGGTCACGCTGGCGGAGAGCTTCGCCCGCGCCTGACGATCCGGACGGTTCCAGCCTTTGTCGGAACAGCGCCGGACGGCCCGGACGGTCCACGTCTGCGGCTGACGGCCCATGGCAGTCCGGACGGCAGGCCGGAGAGGAACGGATCCGCGGAGCTGCTCCGCACAACATAGCCTACCAACACGATCAGACCACAATCACCAGAATCGGAGAAGATCTACATGGAAGAGATCAGAGCAGCCGCCGCGGCGGCAGAAGAAGTTATGGAGACGGTGCAGGCACAGGCCGCCGATACGGCGGCGGAAGTCACGGAAGCGGTCCGGGAGACGGAAGCGGCCGCGGAGACGGCTGCCGCGGAAGCGGAGGCGGCTCCGGCCCGGCCGGAAGGCCCGATCCCCTATAAGGGAAACAGCGAAGAAGAGTTCGAGCCGTACCGGCCCGATTCCGTGCTGGACAATATGTCGAAGAAGGACCGGATCCGCGCGCTGATCATCGTCGCGATCCTGCTGGCCTTCTGCTTCTATAAGCTGGCGACCCTCGGGATCGCCTGGTAAGGATCATGCGCAGACTGGCCTTATCGGATGAGATCTTACTGAATATCGAAAAACCGGCCCGTTACATCGGGGGCGAGATCAACAGCGTCATGAAGGACAGGGCGCAGGTGGATCTCCGCTTCGCGTTCTGCTTTCCGGACAATTACGAGATCGGCATGTCGCACCTCGGGATCCAGATCCTCTATGACATGTTCAATCAGCTGGAAGGCGTCTGGTGCGAACGGGTCTTTTCGCCGTGGCCGGATCTGGACCGGATCATGCGCCGCGAGCACATCCCGCTGTTCGCGCTTGAGAGCCAGGACCCGGTGAAAGACTTCGATTTCCTGGGCTTTACGCTGCAGTATGAGATGTGCTACACCAATGTGCTGCAGGCGCTCGATCTCGCGCAGGTCCCGATCAACGCGGCGGACCGCGGTCCCGGCGACCCGATCGTGATCGGGGGCGGCCCGTGTACGTACAACCCGGAGCCGCTCGCGGACTTTTTCGACCTGTTCTATATCGGAGAGGGCGAGACGCAGTACGAGGCGCTGTTCGACGCCTACCGCGCCAACCGCCGCGCGGGCGGGTCGCGGGAGGACTTTTTGCTGCGCGCCGCCCGGATCCCCGGCATGTACGTCCCGGCATTCTACGACGTGACGTATCATGAGGACGGGACGGTGCGGGAGATCCGGCCCAACCGGCCGGGCGTGCCCGCGCGCGTGCGCAAGGAAGTCGAGATGAGCATCAGCGACACGTACTATCCGGAAAAGCCGGTCGTCCCGACGATGAAGGTGATCCAGGACCGCGTCACGCTCGAGATCCAGCGCGGCTGCATCCGCGGCTGCCGCTTCTGCCAGGCCGGCATGATCTATCGCCCGGTACGGGAACGGAGCCTGGAATACCTGAAGGACAAGGCCCGGAAGATGATCGAATCGACCGGCCATGAGGAGATCACGCTGAGCTCGCTCTCCTCGAGCGACTATTCGCAGCTCGAGCCGCTGATCAACTGGCTGATGGAGGAATACGGCTCGCAGCAGATCAACATCTCGCTGCCGTCGCTGCGGATCGACGCGTTCTCGCTGGACGTGATGAGCAAGGTCCAGGACATCAAAAAGAGCAGTCTGACCTTTGCGCCCGAAGCCGGCACGCAGCGGCTGCGCGACGTGATCAACAAGGGCCTGACCGAAGACGAGATCCTCGCGGGCGCCCGGGAGGCGTTCCTGGGCGGGTGGACCCGCGTCAAACTGTATTTCATGCTGGGCCTTCCGACCGAAACCGAAGAGGACCAGCTGGGCATTCCGGAACTGTCGAACCGGATCGCGGCCCTGTATTACGATACGGTCCCGAAGGAAAAGCGGACCGGGCGCGTGCAGGTCACGGCCAGTTCGTCGTTCTTCGTGCCCAAGCCGTTCACGCCGTTCCAGTGGGCACAGATGCTTCCGAAGGAGGAATATCTGGAGCGGGCGCGGCGCGTCAACCGCAGCATGCACGAACAGCTCAACCACAAGAGTCTGTCCTATCAGTGGCATGAGGCGGACGTGACGGTCCTGGAGGGCGTGCTGGCCCGCGGGGACCGGCGCCTGTGCGAGGTGCTGCGCCGCGTCTATGCGCGCGGGCAGTTTTTCGAGGCCTGGTCGGAGTTCTTCGATCTGGACGTCTGGCTCGAGGAGATGGCGGCCTGCGGCCTGTCGGCGGATTTCTATACGCGCCGGGAGCGCGCCGCGGACGAGGTATTCCCGTGGGACGTGATCGACGCGGGCGTGAGCAAGGCCTTCCTGCGCCGCGAATGGGAGAGGGCCATGGCCGGCGTCGTGACCCCGAACTGCCGTCAGAAGTGCTCCGGCTGCGGGGCGGCTGCCTTCGGAGGGGGCGTCTGCTTTGAAAGTAAGGATTAAATTCACCAAATACGGGGCGATGCGCTTCCTGGGGCATCTGGATGTGATGCGGTATTTCCAGAAGCTGCTCCGGCGCGCGAAGATCCCGATGCGGTATTCGGAAGGCTTCCATCCGCACCAGATCCTGTCGTTTGCCCAGCCGCTGGGCCTCGGGCTCGCCTCCGAGGCGGAGTACGCCGATATCGAGATCACCGAGCCGGTCGCGTCGGAAGAAGCACTGCGGCGCCTTCGCGAGGCATCGGCGGAGGGGATCGACATCGTCAGCTTTTGCCGGCTTCCGGATGACGCCAAAGGCGCCATGTCGATCGTGGCCGGGGCAGACTATCGCGTCCGCTTTACCGGACGGTTCCTGGAACGGGCCGCGTCCGGGGCGGACGGCCCGTTTACGCTCGCGGATTGGGACGGGTTCCTTGCGTCGGAGAAGATCGTGACGGTCAAAAAGACCAAGAAGGGCGAGGCGGAGCTGGACATCCGCCCCTTCATCTACGAATCCCGCGCCGAGAGCGCGGATACGGTCTTCCTGCGGCTGGCTGCCGGCAGCGAGACCAATATCAAGCCGGAGCTCGTGATCGGAGCCTTTCTGGGACCGCGGGGCCTGGAGATCACGCCGGGAGATCTGTTCATCACCCGGCTGGAACTGTACGCGGCCGGTCCGGACGGAGGACTCGTATCGCTCGAATCGTTCGGGGAGGAGATCGCCGGCGAGGCCGGCGGGACCGCGGCGGGAGCGTAACGGCTCCGCCGGCAGAGCGCTGTCTGCAGAGAAGCGGCTGTCCGGCGGGAACGGTCATCATTGAAAAACAGGAGGCGCGGCATGCGGAAGATCCTGATCACATCCTGTCACGGAGGGATCCTGACGGCTGTTTCGGAGGACGGACGGATCGCGGAGCTCTGGGCGGAAAGCGCCGGGGGCGAGTTCCGCGTGGGCGATATCCGGCTCGGACGCGTCCGGAACGTGGCGGAGAATCTGCAGGCCGCGTTCGTGGAGCTGACGCCGGAGCAGACCGCATTCCTGCGGCTGGATCGGATCCTTCCGCTGAATACGGACGGGGAGCGGCGCGTGCACGCCGGAGATTCGGTGCTCGTGCAGGTGGAGAAAGAACCGCTCAAGACCAAGGGACCGTCGGTCAGCGCGCAGCTCTCGCTGGCCGGGGAACGGACCGTGCTGATGTATCCGGGGAGCGGGATCTCTTTCTCCCGAAAGATCGCGGATGAGGCCTGGAAGGAAGGGATCCGCGCCCGCCTGGAAGACCCGGCTCCGTGCGGCGTGATCGTCCGGACGGAAGCGGAAGGAGCGGAGCCGGAAGAGATCGCGCGGGAACTGGAGGGGCACCGGCATCAGCTCGGACGCCTTCTGGAGATCTACCGGATGAGGCCGGTCCATTCGCTGCTTTGCGCCGGCAAGGCGGTCTGGGAGACGGTCTGCGAGCGGTGGCTCACGGATCCGGAGACGGAAAAGCTGGTCACGGACCGGCCGGAGGTGCCGGAACGGCTGGAAGAGACCGGCGCGCCGGGCCGGGACAAGGCGCAGCTGTATACGGACGAGGCGCTGCCCATGACCGCGCTGTACCGGCTGGAGACGGCCGTGTCGGACGCCCTCGCGCGGCGCGTCTGGCTCCGGAGCGGCGGATATCTGGTCATCGATCCGACCGAGGCCCTGACCGTGATCGACGTCAACAGCGGGAAGAACGAGCACGGCCGCAGCAAGCCGGCCGCGGCCCGGAAACTCAACGAGGAGGCGGCCCGGGAGATCGCCGCGCAGCTGCGGCTGCGGAATATGTGCGGCATGATCCTCGTGGACTTTATCGATGCGGACGCGGAGAGCCGGGCAGACCTGCTCCGGCAGATGCGGCGCCTGCTGAAGGCGGATCCGGTCTACGCCGAGGCGGTCGACATCACGCCCCTGGGGCTGATGGAGATCACACGGCGCCGCGTGCGCCGGCCGTTTGCCGAGCAGTGGCGGGCGCTGGAGGACAGAATCGTCCCTTGAAGCCGGACGGCTCCGCGTGCTATACTGAAAGCGGTTTTCGGAGGCCCTGCAGGCCGCGGCCTGCCGCACAATAGCGGAGAGGCCCGCGGGCGCAAAAGTTTTTCATGATCTTTCGGTTGACAACGCAACAGAATAGTATTATGATACAGACAAGAACATTTGTTCGAATACCTTCCCGGAGGATACCATGCAGGACGAAAAAGTATTAGAAGAAAAAAAGAAAGCGCTGGACGCTGCGGTCGCCAAGATCGAAAAGGATTTCGGCAAGGGCGCCATCATGAAGCTCGGTGATTCCGGCGTGAATATGAATATCCAGACGTTCCCGACCGGCTCCATCAGCCTGGACGCCGCGCTGGGCCTGGGCGGCATGCCGCGCGGGCGCATCGTGGAGATCTACGGACCGGAGTCCGGCGGCAAGACCACCCTGGCGCTGCATATGGTCGCGGAGGTCCAGAAGCTGGGCGGCATCGCCGGATTCGTGGACGCGGAGCATGCGCTGGATCCGGTCTATGCCAAGAATATCGGCGTGGATATCGATAATCTTTACATCTCGCAGCCGGACAGCGGGGAACAGGCTCTGGAGATCTGCGAGACCATGGTCCGCAGCGGCGCGGTGGACATCGTCGTCGTGGACTCGGTCGCGGCGCTGGTGCCGCGCGCGGAGATCGAAGGAGACATGGGAGACGCCCACGTAGGCCAGCAGGCCCGCCTGATGAGCCAGGCTCTCCGCAAACTCACTCCGGTCGTCGGAAAGACCGGCTGCACCGTGATCTTCATCAACCAGCTGCGTGAGAAGATCGGCATCATGTTCGGAAACCCGGAGACCACCACGGGCGGCCGCGCGCTGAAGTTCTATTCCTCCATCCGCCTGGACGTGCGCCGCATCGAATCGCTGAAGGTCGGCGGGGAAGTCGTCGGCAACCGCGTGCGCATCAAGGTCGTGAAAAATAAGGTGGCCCCGCCGTTCAAGGATACGGAATTCGACATCATGTTCGGCAAGGGCATCTCCAAGGAAGGAGACGTGCTGGACCTGGCGGTGAACAAGGGCATCGTGGAGAAGAGCGGCGCCTGGTTCGCCTATGAAGGAAACAAGATCGGCCAGGGCCGTGAGAACGCCAAGCAGTTCCTCGCGGAGCATCCGGACGTGATGCAGGAGATCGATCATAAGGTCCGTGTGGCTCTGGGCTTTGCGACAGAAGAGCCGCAGGATACGGAAGCATAAGAAGAGCGGAAAGGCACCCGCGCTTAAAAAGCGGAAGCGCCGTTCTGCGCCGGAATGCGCCGGATGTACGGGAAGACCGGATATCCGGCGCTTTTCCGGTCTCACCGGAGAGGAGGTCAAGCCATGCAGGAACAAAACAGCCCGGCGGTCCGGGATCCGGCCGCGGAAGGAACACAGACCCGGAATGCGGCGTCTTCGCATCGGATCCTGCGCCTTCTGAAACCGGGCCGTACCGGCCTGGTCCGTCTGATCTTCAGCCGGACGCCGCTGATCCTCTTCCTGATCCTGCTGCAGCTCCTGATCGTGATCAGCTTCTTCGACAGCCTGCAGCAGTATGCGAATTATTACAGCATCGGCCGCGCCCTGCTCACGGTCGGCATGGTGCTGTATCTGTTCAGCTCCTCCATGGATTCCTCCGCCAAGCTGACCTGGCTGTTCCTGATCGCCCTGGTCCCGTTCCCGGCCGCGCTGTTCCTGGCTTATACCAAGCTGGATATCGGCCACCGGGCCATGAAGCAGCGGATGGCACAGATCACCGAAGAGACCCGGCATATCCTGCCCAAGGACCGTCAGGTCCTGCGGCATCTGGAGGAAGACCATTCGGGCACGGATGATCTGTGCCGGTACTTGAACCGGACCGGGTGCTTCCCGATCTGCGAGCATTCGCAGGCAGAGTATTATCCGCTCGGGGACAGCGCCTTCGAGCCCATGCTGGAGGCCCTGCGCAGCGCGGAGAAGTTCATCTTCCTGGAGTTCTTCATCGTGGATGAAGGGGAGATGTGGGGCAGCATCCTGGAGATCCTGGCGGAAAAAGCCGCACAGGGCGTGGAGGTCCGCCTGCTCTATGACGGCATGAATGAGCTGTTCCTGCTGCCGCGGGATTATCCGAAGCGCCTGGCGCGCCTCGGGATCGACTGCCGCGTCTTTTCGCCGCTGCGGCCCCTGTTCTCCACGTATTACAATTACCGGGATCATCGCAAGATCCTGGTCGTGGACGGAAAGACCGCGTTTACCGGCGGCGTGAATCTGGCGGATGAATACATCAACCGCAAGGAGGTATACGGTCACTGGAAGGACACCGCGCTCCGGATCACCGGGGAAGCGGTCCGTCCGTTCACGCTCATGTTCCTGCAGATGTGGCATGAGACGGATGAGGAAGCGGACCCGGAAGAGGCCGCTTCGTACGTGCCCTATCTGGAAGCGCCGCTCTCCGTGCCGGAGGAGCCGTCCGGCTTCGTGATGCCGTACGGGGACTGTCCGCTGGACCGGGACAAGGTCGGAGAGAGCGTCTATATCGATATCCTGAACCGCGCCACGGAATACGTCCATATCATGACCCCGTACCTGATCCTGGATGATGAGATGCTCCACGCACTGCGGTTCGCGGCGGAGCGCGGCGTGGACGTGCGGCTGATCCTGCCGGGCATTCCGGATAAAAAGCTGGCGTACGCGCTCGCAAAGTCGTATTACCGGACCCTGCTGCGCGCCGGCGTGAAGATCTACGAATACGCTCCGGGCTTCGTGCATGCCAAGGTCTTCGTCAGCGATAACGTCAAAGCGGTCGTGGGCACCATCAACCTGGATTACCGGAGCCTGTATCATCATTTTGAGTGCGCAGCCTATCTGTACCGCTGCGCCTGCGTGCCCCGGATCGAGGAGGATTTTCTGGACACCCTGAAGAAGTGCAGGACCGTAACGCCCGAATCGATGCGCCGCGAGAAACTGTTTTATAAGATCATGGGCCCGGTCATGCGCCTGATCGCGCCGCTGATGTAACTCGCGCCGCTGATGTAACGCCCGCCGATAAGGCCTGTCAGCAGGCCTTCGAAAAGAAAACCGCGGAGAAAGAGGCCGTATGGCAGAATCACGTCACATCCTTCATCCGATCCCGCCGCTGTATACGCCGGAGAGCCGTGTGCTGGTGCTCGGAAGCTTTCCGTCGCCCAAGTCGCGGGAGGCCATGTTCTTTTACGGCCATCCGCAGAACCGGTTCTGGCGTGTGGTGTCCCGCCTGTATGAGGAGCCGTTTCCGGAAACGGTGGAAGAACGGCGCATGTTCCTGCTGCGCCACCGCATCGCCGCCTGGGACGTGATCGGCGCGTGTGACATCGTGGGCGCGTCGGATTCGAGCATACGGAACGTCACGCCGAATGATCTGCGCCCCATTCTGGACGCTGCACCCATCCGCGCGGTATTCGTGAACGGAAAGACGGCAGAGAAGTACTATCACAAATACACAGAGCCTGTTACCGGGCGGCCGGCCGTATGCCTGCCGTCCACGAGTCCCGCCAACGCGGCCTGGAGTCTGGATCGGCTGACACAGGCGTGGCGGATCCTGAAGGATACGGCGGAACGGCCCGTGTGAGCAGCCGCGCCGGATGGCGTGAGCGTGGTCGTTTCATGAACGGCGACCCGCGTTTTTACAGTGCCTAATCATCGATATCGGCGAAAAAAGCAGGGTTATTTTACTGAAAAAAATAGTGACATTGGTTCATTGTTTTGCTATACTATACAACAGAACGGGGGATTTCCCCGGAATTATCTTACAGGAGGTAGGTATATCATGGGAATCATCAAGAGATTTACGGACATCATGTCGGCAAACATCAACGCTCTGCTCGATAAGGCGGAAGACCCCGAGAAGATGATCGATCAGTATTTGCGTGACCTTGAGAAGGATCTCGGAGAAGTCAAGGCGGAGACCGCTGCCGTCATGGCAGAGGAAAAGCGTGCGAAGAGAGAACTGGATGAGTGCGATGAGGAGATCGCGAAGCTCCAGTCCTACGCGGAAAAAGCTGTCCTGAACGGCAAGGATGACGATGCCAAGGTCTTCCTGGTCCAGAAGGCTTCCGCTACTGAAAAGAGAGCGGCTCTGGAACAGGCTTATACGCTGGCTGCCGCTAACGCCACCAAGATGCGCCAGATGCATGACAAGCTGGTCGGTGATATGGCCTCCCTGAACGCGCGCCGCGACGCCATCAAGGCGAAGATGAAGGTCGCGAAGACCCAGGAGAAGCTGAACAAGATCGGCTCCAGCATGAGCGGCGTGGCGGAGAATATGTCCGCATTCGATAAGATGGAAGAAAAGGCCAACCAGATGCTGGACAAGGCCAATGCCATGGCGGAGCTGAACGGCGCGGAAGCGCAGGTCGGCAAGGGCGTGGATGACCTGATGGCGGAGTATGACGCACAGCCGTCCGCCAACGTGGAAGATGAACTGGCTGCTCTGAAGGCGGCTCTGGGCAAGTAAAGACGGAGACGGAAACATGGGTATCTTCAACCAGTTAGCGAGCGTGATCGAATGGCAGGAATACCGGGATGACGTGATCTTCTGGAAATGGGCAGACTCGGAGATCAAAAAGGGCTCCCGTCTGATCATCCGGCAGGGTCAGGACGCGGTCTTCCTGTATAACGGAAAAGTGGAAGGCATCTTCAGCGATGAAGGCAGCTTCGATCTGGAGAGCCAGATCATTCCGTTCCTTTCCACGCTGAAGGGATTCAAGTTCGGCTTCAACTCCGGCCTTCGTGCGGAAGTCCTCTTCATCAACACGAAGGAATTCACGGTCAAGTGGGGCACCAAGAACGCCATCCTGCTCCCGACGGACAACCCGGCCCTGCCGGGCGGCATGCCCATCCGTGCGCACGGCACCTTCACGTTCCGCGTCGCGGATTACCTGACCCTGATCGAAAAGATCGCCGGCGTGAAGCGCCAGTATGTCGTGGATGAAGTGCGGGAGCGCGTCATCGCGCAGCTGGATCCGCTCCTGATGAAGTGGATCGTCAAAGAAGGCCGCGACATGTTCAATATCCAGATGAGCGCGACGGAGATCGGAGACGGGATCCGTTCGGAACTGGATATGGAACTGCACAAGATCGGCCTGAGCGTGACGTCGTTCGCGATCCAGAGCGTCACCTATCCGGAAGAAGTCCAGGAGATGGTGAAGAAGGCGGCCGGTCAGAGCATGATCGGCGACGTCGGCAAGTATACGCAGATCGCGGCCGCGGACAGCCTGACGAACGTTTCGTCGTCCGGCTCCGGTTCGGGCACTGCGGGCGAGATGGCGCAGATGGCCATGGGCATGGCTATGGGCCAGCAGATGGTCTCCCAGATGCAGAACGCCGGGGTGATCCCGGGTGCGCAGACGGCTCCGTCGGCCGCAAATCCGGTCGCTCCGGAAGAGCAGCCTGTCGTGAAGCCCGCAAACGGCAAGATCAACTTCTGCCCGAACTGCGGACAGCCGGTCAGCGGCGGGAACTTCTGCATGAACTGCGGCCAGAAGCTCGTATAAGGCGCAAACTGTACAAACTGGGCTGCCCGGGCTCGGGCAGCCCTTTTTCATGCTCTTTTCACAGGAACCGTTTTTCGCCTGTTCTCAGCGAAAAACCGTATCGGTCCCGGTCTCGGTTCGGCGGCGGACCTCTGTCCCTGCCGCTCACGGCAGACCGCACGTCAGACCGACCAGCAGGCCGCACGGCAGACCGCACGTCAGACCGACCAGCAGGCCGCACGGCAGAACGCACGGCAGACGGCCCGGGACCGGCCCTCACAAAAAGGAAAGATATCAATGATTTTAGACGGACTGAATCCGATGCAGCAGGAGGTCGTGCGGACCACGGATGGCCCCGTGCTGGTCCTGGCCGGCGCGGGCAGCGGAAAGACACGCGCCCTGACGCACCGGATCGCCTATCTGATCGAGGAAAAAGGCGTGAAGCCGTGGAACATCCTGGCGATCACGTTTACGAATAAAGCAGCCGGAGAAATGAAGGAGCGTGTGCAGGCGCTGCTTCCGTACGGCGGAGACCAGGTCTGGGTGGCCACGTTCCACGCGACTTGTGTAAGGATCCTGCGCCGCTACGCGGACCGGATCGGATATGAGAGCGGCTTTACGATCTATGACACGGACGATGCGAAGACCCTGATGCGCCAGGTCATGAAGCGGCTCGAACTGGATCCGAAGATGTACCGGGAACGGACCCTTCTGTCCGTGATCTCGGACGCCAAAAACAAGATGATCACACCCGATGACATGGCGCAGGACGCGGCCGGCAAGTACCGCGAGATGCGGATCGCGGAGGCGTACGCGGAGTATCAGGCACAGTTGAAAAAGAACAACGCGATGGACTTTGACGACCTGCTCTGCAACGCGGTGGAGCTGTTTGAGCGGGAGCCGGACGTGCTGCGGGAGTATCAGGAGCGGTTCCGCTACATCATGGTGGACGAGTATCAGGACACCAACGGCGTCCAGTTCCGCTTTGTGGAGCTGCTGTCCCGCGCTCACCGCAACATCTGTGTGGTCGGGGATGACGACCAGTCCATCTACAAGTTCCGCGGCGCGGACATCCGCAACATCCTGGATTTTGAAGAAACGTTTCCGGGCGCCCATGTGGTGAGGCTGGAGCAGAACTATCGTTCCACGAAGACCATCCTGGACGCGGCCAACCAGGTCATCTCGAATAACGAGGACCGGAAGGACAAAAGCCTGTGGACGGAGAACCCGGAAGGGGACCGCATCGAACTGCTGACCTTTGACACGGCGTATGACGAGGCGGACGGGATCGTCCGGATCATGGAACAGGCGCGTCTTCGCGGCATGCGGCTCGGGGACTGCGCGGTCCTTTACCGGACCAATGCCCAGTCCCGTGCGATCGAGGAAAAATGCGTGACCCGCGGCCTGCCGTACCGGCTGGTCGGTGGCGTGAACTTCTATCAGCGCAAGGAGATCAAGGACATCCTGTCCTATCTGCGCACGGTCGAGAACGGCCAGGACGACGTGTCCGCCATGCGCGTCCTGAACGTGCCCAAGCGCGGCATCGGCGCCACGACGCAGGCGCGCGTGGCCATGTTCGCGCAGGATAACGACATCAGCTTCTTTGACGCACTGCTGGATGCGGAAGCGATTCCGGGGCTGGGCAAAGCGGCCGGAAAGCTGTCGGCCTTCACGGATCTGATCCTTTCTCTCCGCAGGCAGGCACAGACGCTATCGGTGGCGGAACTGATCGACCGCGTGGTGGAAGAAGCCGGCTACGAACGCGAGATCGCGGAATCATCGGATGAAACGGAAGCGCAGGCCCGGGAAGAGAATATCGAGGAACTGAAGGCCAAGGCGGAAGAGTACGCGCTGCAGGCCGGAGAGGAAGCGACGCTTCGCGGCTTTCTGGAGGACGTGGCGCTGGTGGCGGACGTGGACAGCCTGGATGAGAGCGAAGACCGGCTGACGCTGATGACGCTGCATTCCGCGAAAGGCCTGGAATTCGACAAGGTCATCATGGCCGGCATGGAGGACGGGCTGTTCCCCGGCTACATGGCCATCAACGATGTGGAGCATCCGGAGGAACTGGAAGAGGAGCGCCGCCTGGCGTATGTGGGCATCACACGTGCCAAAAAGGAACTGACCTTTACCTGCGCGCGCCAGCGCATGGTGAACGGGGAGACGCGCTACGCGAACGAATCCCGGTTCCTCGACGAGATCTCGCCGACGGTCCTGAAGCGCACGGATAAGACGGATCTGTACCGTCCCCGCACCGAAAAGCGTGACCTGTACCGCTCGGAAGAATGCGGCCGCAGCCGCTGGGACGACTACGCAGACTACGGCCGGCGCGGCAGCTTCGGAGGCGGCCCGGAACGTGACCGGGAACGGGACCGGGACAGAAGGGACTCGTTTCAGGACGGCCGGTCCGGCCCCGGTTTCGGCCGGTCGGTCAGCTCGCTCAAGAGCTCCGGCCTGTTCGATAAGCATCCGAAGACCGGCTACGGCATGAAAAAGCCGGAGCAAAAGCCCGTGGAGCTGCACTGCGGGGACCGCGTGTCTCACGCGAAGTTCGGCATCGGCACCGTGCGGGAGATCGAAGACGGGCCGCGGGATACCGAAGTGACCGTGGAATTTGACACGGCCGGTGTCCGCAAGATGTATGCGTCTTTCGCAAAGCTCAAAAAAGTTGAGGAGTGACCGGAACCCGGCCTTCGGCTGAAGAGTGACCGTATCCGGCCGTGAATCGATGATCGGCCGGATACGGCCTGAAAAAAGAATAACAAAAAGATAGTCAGAAACGAAGATCCATGTTATACTGTGCTCGGAGGGAGGTGCTGTCTCATGGAAAAACTGAAGTCACTGGCAGCCGTCAGCGAGGCGGCGGAACTGCTCCGCAAGGAGAAAGCCTGTAAAGTCAAAAAGATCCTGCTGACCGTACTGGCCGTGATCGGTTGCATCGCGGTGATCGCCTGCGCCGTGTACGGCATCTATTGCCTGGTGCGGCCCGGCGTCGAAGACGCGGAAGAAGATTTTGACGATGAATTCGACGATGATTTCTTCGAAGAAGATGATGACGAGGAGATCTCGATCGACTGAAAAGGACTGGATCGTCCGCTTTTCGGGAGCATCCGCTGCGTGCGCGGCGGATGCTCTTGTACTATACAAGCAAGGAGATGGATCATGAAGCGCGGAGAGATCGTGACCGGTGTCACAGAGAAGACCGGATACCCCAACCGGGGGCTGATATATGTGGACGGAAAGCCGGTCACCGTCAAGGGGGCACGTCCCGGCGAGACGGTGGAGGCCCGGATCCGCCGAAACCGTCCGGACAGCGCCGAGGCGGCGCTCCTTTGCGTGACGGAGCCGTCGCCGCTTGCGGCGGAAGATCCCTGCCCGCATGCCGCTGCGTGCGGCGGCTGTTATTATCAGGGCTTTCCGGTCCATGAGCAGCGCCGCATCAAGGAGGAGCAGGTGACCGGCCTTTTGCGGGACGCGCTGCGCACCTGCGAAGCGGACCCGGTCCTGCCCTGGGAAGGGGTGCTGGCTTCGCCGCTTTCGGAAGGTTACCGCAACAAGATGGAGTTCTCGTTCGGCGACGCGGAAAAAGGCGGAGACCTGACGCTGGGCCTGCATAAAAAGAACAGTTTTTACGATGTCGTATCGACCCCGTTTTGCCGGCTCTGCGATCCGGATATGCGGCTCGCGCTGCAGATCACGGAACAGTGGGCACGGGAGAACGGCTTGCCGTTCTATCATAAGCGGGAACAGACCGGGTATCTGCGTCACCTGCTGGTGCGCCGGTCCCGGTCGACCGGGGAACTGCTGGCCGCTCTGGTGACCACCGGACAGACCGAATGCCTGCCGGAGCCGGAGGAGGGCCTTTTATTTCTCTGGGCCATGACCATGAAGAACGCGCCGTTTTCCGGGCGTCTGACGGGCCTTTTGCATATGCGAAACGATTCGCCTGCCGACGTGGTCAGGAGCGAGGACACCGCGGTCCTGTACGGACAGGATCATATCGAAGAGGAGCTGCTGGGACTCCGGTTCCGGATCACGCCGTTCTCCTTTTTCCAGACCAATACGGCCGGGGCGGAGGTCCTGTATTCCCTGGTCCGGGACTTCGTCGGCGATACGCGCGGAAAGCGGATCTTTGACCTGTACAGCGGGACCGGCACCATCGCACAGATCCTTGCGCCGGTGGCGGAGCGCGTGACGGGCGTGGAGATCGTCCCGGAGGCTGTGGAAGCCGCAAGAGCCAACGCTCAGGCGAACGGCCTGTCCAACTGCGATTTCCTGTGCGGAGACGTTCTGAAGGTCCTGGATGACCTGCCGGAGGCGCCGGACATCCTGGTCCTGGACCCGCCGCGGGACGGGATCCATCCGAAGGCGCTGCCCAAGCTGCTTCACTACGGGGCGGAGCGCATCGTCTATGTTTCCTGCAAGCCCACCAGCCTGGCGCGGGACCTGCCGTCGTTTCTGGCCGCCGGCTACCGGCCGGAGCGCTGTGCGGCCGTGGACATGTTTCCTTTCACCACGGGGATCGAGACGGTTTGCCTCTTGAGCAATACCCAAAGACCAAAGAAAGAATCCTATATTACCCTTGATGTGGAGATGGAAGATCACTGCCGCATCAAGAATGAAGGGAAGAATTCTACCACCTAAAGTTCAGCCTCACGATCGAATAGGAATTTGAATAGATACTTACATTCGGGAAGGATCCGGAAGAAGTACATTTTATGTTCGTGCTGACAGCAAATGTTTTTTGTCCAAATGTATGCTGATTTGGACGAAAAGCAGTACTGCTGCTGGATGAAAAGAATGTAGAGGTAACACAATTTGAAGAAATACTGGCCGCCGGTTGTGATGCTGGTGATTTTTGAAACAGTAGCGGTGACGTTATGGCTGACAA
>CACXFD010000062.1 GCA_902766845.1 uncultured Lachnospiraceae bacterium
CCCGCAGGATCGCCGAAAAAAGCGCACACTGACCGCGGTTTTTCTCCGATTCTATGATACAATGAAAAAGGATAATGATCGGTGCCGGAAGCACCCGCAGGACAAGGCAGCTTCCGCACTTTTATGCCCGGCGTAAGCGGCGCCCGTACAGGCCCGCCCGCGCCTTTGGCAGCAGGAAAGGATATCTTATGACGATGCGACTCGATCTGAATGACGGATGGCTTTTTTCGGACAACTTCGAAGAGTCCATGATCCGGGAAGATTATGACGAGAGCGAGATGGAACCGGTCCGGATCCCGCATCCGGGCAGGACGCTGCCTTTTCACTATTTTTCCGAGCAGGCCTATCAGATGGTGGCGGGCTACCGGATGCATCTCTTCGCGCCGGCGGCCTGGATCGGCAAATCCGTCCGCCTGAACTTCGGGGCTGTCGCCCATGACAGCGCCGTTTTCGTGAACGGCCGGTACGCCGGGGAACACCACTGCGGCTACACGGCTTTTTCCATTGAGATCGGGCCCCTGCTCCGCTTCGGGCAGGACAATGTCATCACCGTCCGGGCGGATTCGCGGGAGAGCCGCAACATCCCGCCCTTCGGCTTCGTGATCGATTATCTGACCTACGCGGGCATCTACCGCGCGGTGACGCTGGAGGTGAAGGAACCGGCCCGCATCGCTGACGTTTTCGTCCAGACAAAGCTGGCGGAGCGGTATGTGGCCGGCGCAGATACAGAAGATGCGGTCGCGGAAGCCGCGCAGCCGGAAAGCCTTCCGGTCGAGGCAGCTGCAGAAGCGGCTCCGGCGGAAACGCCGGAAGCTTCGGAAACGCCGGATGCTCCGGAAACCACGGAGGCCGCGGCCGAAAAGCCCGCAGAGGCGCCTTTGACCGCCGCCCAGGAAACGGACGCCGCGCCGGAGACCACCGAGCAGGCTGAAGCCCCTGCCGCAGAAGCGGCCGAGGCTGCGGAAACGCCTGCAGAGGAAGACCAGGAAGCCTTCCCCGGCGAGCTCCGCTGCGCCCATTCCCGCATCGTCTCCCACATCCGCCTGATCGGCGCCGAGCCGACCATGACCCTCCGCCAGAGCTTCCGGCCCTGGCACCCGGCGGACGAGGACCAGGAGGAATACCGCCTGCTGCGGGAAAAGCCCGTGGAAGAGGCCCATCCCATCGAAGATCCGCTGCCGGACGTGCGCCGGACCATCGAGGGCATGACGGAGGAGAAAGAAAAAGGCAACGCTTCCCACTTTGCCCACTGGGAGACCGACTGCAACGACGAGATCCCGGAGAGCCTGGTGGTCCGCTTCCTGACGGACAGCGGCGATATCGCGCTTTGGGAGCCGGAGAATCCCGCGCTCTATGAACTGAAGACAGAGCTTCTGAAGGACGGCGAAGTGCTGGACTGCGTCGTCACCCGGTTCGGCTTCCGGCGGGTGGAGTTCCGTAAGGACGGCTTCTGGCTGAACGGCCGGAAACGCCTGCTCCGCGGCCTGAACCGCCACCAGAGCTTCCCCTATGTGGGCTATGCCATGCCCGACTCCATGCAGCGCCTGGACGCGGACATCCTGAAGAATGAGATCGGCGTCAACGCCGTGCGTACTTCCCACTATCCGCAGTCCCATGCTTTTGTGGACCGCTGCGATGAGCTGGGGCTCCTGGTCTTCACCGAGATCCCGGGCTGGCAGTACATCGGCGACGCGGCCTGGAAACGCCAGGCCATCCGGAACGTCCGCGACATGGTGATCCAGTATCGGAACCACCCGTCCATCATGCTTTGGGGGGTCCGGATCAACGAATCGCCGGACGACGATGCCTTCTACGCGCGGACCAACGCGGTCTGCCGTCTGCTGGACAGAAGCCGGCCCACGGGCGGCGTGCGCTGCATCCCGCACAGCAAGCTGATCGAGGATGTCTACACATATAACGACTTCCTCCATGACGGCGTGCGGCCGGGCTGCGCGAAGAAAGAAGACATCACCTCTGACGTCTCCAAACCGTATCTCATCAGCGAGTACAACGGGCATATGTTCCCGACGAAGACCTTTGACAGCGAAGAGCACCGCACCGAGCACGCCCTGCGCCACGCCCGCGTGCTGGACGCCGTCGCCGGCACGGAGGGCATCGCCGGCAGCTTCGGCTGGTGCATGTTCGACTACAACACGCATAAAGACTTCGGCAGCGGTGACAGGATCTGCTACCACGGTGTGCTGGATATGTTCCGGAACCCGAAGCCGGCAGCGGCTGTCTACGCCAGCCAGTCCGACCAGGCGCCGGTGCTGGAGGTCGCTTCTTCCATGGATATCGGCGAGCATCCGGCCAGCATCCGCGGACCGGTCTACGCCTTCACCAATGCGGACAGCGTCAGGATGTACCGGAACGATCACTTTGTCGCAGAGTTCCCGGCATCCGG
>CACXFD010000063.1 GCA_902766845.1 uncultured Lachnospiraceae bacterium
AAGAAGAGCATCCGAACATGAAAAGAGGCCGCCCGGCATGCCGGGCGGCCTTTCCCGTGCGGCCTGTGCGGCCGCTGTTGCTGCTGTATCAATATTCCGGCTCGATCAGGCCGTAGGTATTTCCCTTTCTCTTATAGACCACGTTGATCTCATCCGTTTCCGCGTTCCGGAAGACGAAGAAGTCATGGCCCAGCAGTTCCATCTGTAGGCAGGCCTCTTCGGGATCCATGGGCTTGACCGCGAACCGCTTGGTGCGGACGATCTCGATGCTGTCCTCATCCGCCGGCTCCTCTTCCAGATACGTGGTGGTGAAGGACGAGGCGGCCGACTGTTTCTTGTCGATGATGCGGCTCTTATAACGCTTCAGCTGACGTTCGATGATCTCCTCCACCAGATCGATGGAGACATACATGTCCGTGCTGGTCTGCTCCGAACGGATGATGCCGCCTTTTACGGGAATGGTCACTTCGATCTTCTGGCGCTCCTTCTCCACGCTCAACGTCACGTTAGCCTCGGTGTTCTGGTTGAAGTAGCGCTCCAGCTTGCCGATCTTTTTCTCGACGGCCCGCCGCAGATCTTCCGTCACTTCGATGTTTCTTCCGACGATGTTGTAACGCATAACGATCCTCCCTTCCCTGAATGGGTCTTTGGATAATGATAGTATAGCACAACTCTTCATTTCATACAACAGAAAACAGAAAAATTGCGGCATAATATTCAAATTTTCCAAAAATAAGATTTTGCCGGAGGGGGGTCGGAAAAACGAAAAAATCGGCGTTCTGAACAAAACGAATGTTTCGGGTTGCTTAACATAAACCGTCCACCGAAAAGGATGCGCGGACGGTGGATAAAGTGGAAAAGTCCGGCAAGGGGCAAGAAATCGAGCCGTTTTACCGCCCGGAGCCGGTGGATAAGTGGAAAAGGACGTGGAGAAGGCAGGCGCCGGCAGCCGTCGGCGCCTGCCGGAAATTCTAAAAAAATTGTGAAATTGTACCAAGGCGCGGCAAAACCGGGAGCGGAGCGGTTGTGTTACCGCGCGGTTTGTGGTAAAATATACGCGCTGTTTTGCGACTGTCATCCTTTTCGCAGGGAGATCATTATGGGACTCATGCAAAAACTGTTCGGAACGTACAGCCAGCGCGAGCTGAAGCTGATCGAACCGATCGTCCGGGAGATCGAAGACTGGGCGCCCAAGATGAAGGAGCGCTCGCAGGAGGAGATGATCCGGCGGACCCGTGAATTTCAGCAGGCGCTGAAGGCCGGGGAGACCACCGAAGAGAAGATCCTGCCGGAAGCCTTCGCGATGGTGCGGGAGGCGGCCGGGCGCGCCCTGGGCCTGTATCCGTACCGCGTGCAGCTGATCGGCGGCATCGTCCTGCAGCAGGGCCGCATCGCCGAGATGAAGACCGGCGAAGGCAAGACGCTGGTCGCGACGCTCCCGTCTTATCTGAACGCGCTGTCGGGCCGCGGCGTCCACGTCGTGACCGTCAACGATTACCTGGCCAAGCGAGACGCGGAGTGGATGGGGCAGGTGCACCGCTACCTGGGCCTTTCCGTCGGCGTCGTGCTGAACAGCTCCACGCCGGAGGAACGGCGGGAAGCCTATAACTGCGACATCACGTATATCACCAATAACGAGCTCGGCTTCGACTATCTGCGCGACAACATGGTCGTCTATAAATCCGAGCTCGTGCAGCGGGAGCTCCACTATGCGATCATCGATGAAGTCGACTCGATCCTGATCGATGAGGCCCGGACCCCGCTGATCATCTCGGGACGCGGCTCCAAGCCGTCCGAGATCTACCGCCAGGCGGACGTGCTCGTGCGCCGCATGCAGCGCGGCACCTACCGCGAGCTGTCCAAGCTGGAACTGATGGAGGCCCAGCGGGACGGCGTGGCGTTCGAGGAAGACGGCGATTTCATCGTCAATGAAAAAGAAAAGAACGTGACGCTGACCGCGTCCGGCATCGCGAAGGTGGAGGAATATTTCCGGATCCCGAACCTCGCGGATCCCGAATACGCGGAATACCAGCACGTCGTGATCCTCGCGCTGCGCGCACACTATCTGATGCAGCCCGGCCGGGATTACCTGGTGCAGGATAAAGAGGTCTTCGTGGTGGATGAGTTCACCGGCCGCATCATGCCGGGCCGGCGCTATTCGGACGGCCTGCACCAGGCCATCGAAGCCAAGGAAGGCGTGGAGATCCGGCGGGAGAACAAGACCATCGCGACGATCACGTTCCAGAACTTCTTCAACAAGTATGAGAAGAAGGCCGGCATGACCGGTACGGCCATGACGGAAGAGAAGGAATTCCAGGCCATCTACGGGCTGGACGTGGTCGAGATCCCGACCAACGTCCCGGTCAAGCGAAAAGACCTGGACGACGCGGTCTACAAGACCCAGAAGGAAAAGTACAACGCGATCGTGGATCAGGTCGTGGAGGCCCATGCGAAGGGCCAGCCGGTCCTCGTGGGCACCGTGTCCATCGAGATCAGTGAGCTGCTGGGCCGCATGGTCCGCCAGCGCGACCGCTCGATCCCGATCGAGATCCTGAACGCACGCTTCCATGAGCGCGAAGCCGAGATCGTGGCCGGCGCCGGCAAGGCAGGCGCCGTGACCATCGCCACCAACATGGCCGGCCGAGGCACCGATATCCGTCTGGACGACGCGGCCCGCGCGGCCGGCGGCCTGAAGATCATCGGCACCGAGCGCCATGAATCGCGCCGCATCGACAACCAGCTGCGCGGCCGTTCCGGCCGTCAGGGCGATCCGGGCGAATCGCGGTTCTATATCTCGCTGGAAGACGATCTGATGCGGATCTTCGGATCGGAGCGCATGATCAGCGCGTTCAACGCGCTCGGCGTGCCGGAAGGGCAGGAGCTGCATCACAAGTCGCTGTCGGACGCCATCGAGCGTGCGCAGAAGAAGATCGAGAGCAACAACTTCTCGATCCGCCAGCACCTGAACGAATACGACCAGGTCAACAACGAACAGCGTGAAGTCATCTACGGAGAGCGCCGCAAGGTCCTCGAAGGCGAGAACCTGCGCCCGTCCATCATGAACATGATCCAGTCGCTGGTCGAGAACATGGTGGACAGCGTGATCCCCGAAGGGCAGGAGCCGCAGGAGTGGGATATCGCGGAGCTGAACCACACGCTGGCGCAGGCCGTCCCGATCCAGATCCGCATGTCGGAGGAGCAGCTCTCCAAACTGACCAAGGAGCGCCTGAAGCAGGATCTCAAGGAGCTGGCCGTCCGTGTCTATGAAAAGAAAGAAGCGCAGTTCAAGGATCCCGAGAGCTGCCGCGAGCGGGAACGCACCACGCTGCTGCGCGTGATCGACGAAAAGTGGATGAACCACATCGACGACATGGAGCAGCTGCGGCAGGGCGTGGGCCTGGCCGCGTACGCGCAGAAGGATCCGCTGACGGAATACAAGATGGAAGCCTACCAGATGTTCGACGATTTGATCGCGCGCATCCAGGAGGACACCGTCAAGTACCTGTACGCGCTGCCGGTCGAGAACACCGTGGAGCGCAAGGAGGCCGCCAAGATCACCGGCACCAACCGCGATGACACCGTGGCCCGCCAGCCGGTGGTGCGCCAGGGCAAGAAGATGCAGCCGAACGACCTGTGCTGGTGCGGATCGGGCATCAAATACAAATACTGCCACGGCAAGAAGAGCTGACGGATACGGCCGGAATACGGCCGGCTGACGAATACGAACACCCTGGTCCCGCCCGCGGGCGGCTCATAAAAAATCATAAAAGGATGTGATGACAGTGGTTGAACTGGATCAGTTCAAGTATACCCTGACGGGTATGGAAAAATCATTGGTGGAAGTAAGGGATTCACTTTGACCTCGCTAACAAGGAAAAGCGGATCATCGAACTGGACCGCATGATGCAGGAACCGGATTTCTGGAACGATTCCGAGAAGTCCACCCACATCACGCGGGAGCTCAAACACCTGAAGGACACGCGCGACCGCTACGAGAAGCTCCGCACGGATTACGACGACATCCTGACCCTGATCGAACTGGGACAGGAGGAGAACGATCCGGACACCGTGGAGGAAGTGCGGGAGATGCTCGATACGTTCTCGACGGAGCTCGAGGAGATGCGCGTCGAGATCCTGCTGTCGGGCGAATACGATGACATGGACGCGATCCTGACCCTGCATTCGGGCGCGGGCGGCACCGAGGCCTGCGACTGGTGCGGCATGCTCTACCGCATGTATACGCGCTGGGCGGAAAAGAAGGGCTTCTCGCTCGAGGTCCTGGACCTGCTGGACGGGGATGAGGCCGGCATCAAGTCGGTGACCGTGCAGGTCTCCGGCCCCAACGCCTACGGCCTGCTCAAGGGCGAGAAGGGCGTGCACCGTCTCGTGCGGATCTCGCCGTTCAACGCGCAGGGCAAGCGCCAGACCTCGTTCGTTTCGTGCGACGTGATGCCGGACATCGAGGAGGACTTGGACATCGAGATCAACGACGACGATCTGCGCATCGATACCTACCGGTCGAGCGGCGCCGGCGGCCAGCACATCAACAAGACCTCGTCGGCCATCCGGATCACGCACCTGCCTACCGGCATCGTGGTCCAGTGCCAGAACGAGCGCAGCCAGCACCAGAATAAGGACAAGGCCATGCAGATGCTGAAGGCCAAGCTCTTCATCCTGAAGCAGCAGGCCAACGCGGAGAAGCTGTCGGACATCCGCGGCGAGATCAAGGACATCGCCTGGGGCAACCAGATCCGGTCCTATGTCTTCCAGCCGTATACCCTGGTGAAGGACCTGCGGACGGACGAGGAGACCGGCAACGTGGGCGCGGTCATGGACGGGGATCTGGACCGTTTCATCAGCGCGTATCTGAAATGGATCCGGAACAAATAAGACCTGACAAAAGCGGGGCGGCGGCCGGCTGTGGCTGCCGCCTTTTTCTGTCCGGAAAAAAGCGGAAAAAACCCGAAAAAGCACGGAAAATAGTGCAGATTGGGTCTTCACAATACTGAAAATCTGTGCTATATTAGCAACGTATGGCCCGAGGGGCCCGGAGCATTTCCGGGGGTATGAGGCCTGAAAAGCATG
This sequence comes from uncultured Lachnospiraceae bacterium, assembly GCA_902766845.1. Taxonomy (GTDB): domain Bacteria; phylum Bacillota; class Clostridia; order Lachnospirales; family Lachnospiraceae; genus RUG11204. The sequence goes on from CACXFD010000063.1 coordinate 5,086, forward strand.
TGAAAAACGGAGGACACGCAGAGATGGCAGAGGAAATGACCACACAGGAAGTCGTCACGGCTGCAGAAGAGGCAGTGGAGACGGTCCAGGAAGCGGTCGAGACCGCGGCGGCGGAAGCACCCGCCGAGGCAGCAGTAGTTGAGGCTGCGGAGGAAGCGGCAGAACCGGTCCAGGAACTGACCCAGGAAGCTTTCGCAGCGGCTGATGCGGCGGACGAGCCGGCCCAGACCTTTGAAGAAGTGGAAGCTGAGGTCGAGGCGGAGAAGGACGCTGTGTGGCAGAAGTATGAGCAGATGATCGCGGACAAGACCATCTTCCCGGTCAAGGTCGCGCAGATCGTCAAGGGTGGCGCCGTCGCCTACGTGGATGATATCCGTGCCTTTATTCCGGCGTCCCGCATCGGAGCCGGTTATGTGGCGGATCTCGAGCAGTTCAAGGATCAGGAGATCGATGTCTGCATCATCGAGGTGGATCGCGAGAAGCGCCGCATGGTCCTGTCCGGACGCGAAGCCGCCCGCAAGAAGAGAGATGAAGAGCGCGCGAAGGCCGTGGACAATGTCGCGGTCGGCACCATTCTGAACGGCAAGGTCGAGACCCTGAAGGAGTACGGCGCGTTCGTGAAGCTGGAGAACGGCCTGTCCGGTCTGGTGCATGTGTCCCAGATCAGCCGTCAGCGCGTGAATACGCCGGCGGACGTCCTCAAGGAAGGGGACGATGTCACGGTCAAGGTCATCAAGGTCGAGAACCACAAGCTCTCCCTGAGCATCAAGGCCCTGCAGGAGCCGGAGCCCGGCGAGCATGACGAGCGCGAGCAGCGCGAGCGCCGTCCGCGCCGCGATTTCCGCGACCGCAATGACCGCGGCGAAGGCCGCGAGGGCCGTGAGCCCCGCGAGCGCCGCGAGCGCGAGCCGCGCGACACCTTCCAGTATAAAGAGGAAGGCCGCGCCTCCACCGGTCTGGCGGACCTGCTGAAGGACATCAAACTGGACTGAGCACCATTTCAGGCGAAATAGGTGAGTAAGAGAGCCGTCCCCGTGAGGGGGCGGCTTTTTTTGCGGGCAGTCTCTTTCCGGGGAACAGCTGTCTTTCGTGCGGCTTCGCGGCAGATCCCGCAGGGAGGAAGAGGGCAGCCCCGCAGGGGCTGCCCTCTTTTTGTTTTTGCCTTTGCCGGCCGTTGGCCGCGGACAAGCGCTTATTCATGCGTCTTCAGGAACTTGCGCGCGTAGATGATGAAGTCGTTGCGCTTTTTGGCCAGGGCGTCCATGTCCTTGACGTTCCAGTCATAGATGCCCTTTCTGGTCTTGTAGCCAAGCTCTCCCTTATCCACATGCTCGGCGAAGACCGGAGAGGGATCCGTGCGGTTGGAGATGCCGGGCAGGACCGTGCGCTGCACGTTCTGGCACAGGTCCAGGCTGGCCGCGTCGATGTGCTCGAGCGGTCCCCACACGGGGAAGCGGATGCCCATGCCGGCCTTGACCGCGGTATCCACGTCTTCCGGATCCGCCAGCCCGATCTCCACGATGTTCACGGCCTCGCGGATCACGGCCTGCAGGATGCGGTTCGCGAGCTGGCCGGGCAGGTCCTGTTTGACCAGGACGGCCGATTTTCCCCAGGCGGGGCGGTTCAGCTCTTCCTTGACGGCCTTGGCGACCTCGATGTCGGTGCGGTCGCCCACGACCACTTCCACGAGCGGGACCAGGTGGCCCGGGAACCAGAAATGCGTGGTCACGGTGCGCTCGGGATGCACGTGGCAGAGCGCCGAGATGTCCGTGATGCGCAGGCCGGACGTATTGGAGCAGATCGGGACATCGGCCGGGAAGACCTCATCCATGGCCGCAAACAGCTTCTGCTTGGCTTCGAGGTTCTCGAAGATGGCTTCGATGACGAGGCAGGCTTCATCCCGGAAGTCCGCGTAATCCGTGCCGGAGGCGAGCAGGGCCTTGGCGGCCGCGCCCTCTTCGGGCGTGTACAGTTCGTTCTCGACGAGCTCGTCCACGTTCTTCGCGGCATTGGAGGCGCCGCGCGCGGCGTTCTCGGCATTCAGGTCGATCAGGACCGTTTTATGGCCGGCCAGCGCGGCGCAGGCGGCGATGCCGCTGCCCATCAGGCCGCTGCCGACGACCACGACTGTGTTTTTCATGGGAATGACCTCCTTAAGAGAGAAGCGGCCCGCCTGCCTGACGGCCGGCGGGCCTGCTGTTTGGGTTCACGGGGATCTCCGGCCGCGGCCGGAAGTGCGCTGCCGGGCAGCCGGGAGCGATCCGCACACAGCTGCCCGGAGGCTCTTACGCTTCGCGGATACAGACCGGCGTAGGGACCGGCAGGTCAAAGACCTTCGTCAGCTTCCCGCATTCACCGCAGATCTTGAAGACCGTGATGTTGTCCGTGTTCTGGTTTCCGCAGAGCAGGTATTTCCCGCTCCGCTCGATGCAGAAGTTGCGCGGGACCTGGCCGCCGCAGGAGACGCTCTGGAACTCGGTCAGATGGCCGTTTTCCGGATCGATCGCGAACGCGGTCAGCGTGTCATGGCCGCGGTTGGATCCGTACAGGAACCGGCCGTCGGGCGTGATGTGCAGGTCTGCGCAGATGTTCCCGGCCTTTTCCTCGGCGGGGATGGTGTCCACGGTCTGCTCGAGCGTGAACGTGCCGTCCTCTTCATGATAATACAGGAGGGAGATGCTCGAGGCGATCTCGTTGATCAGGTAGCACCACTTCGCGTTCGGATGGAATTCGCAGTGACGCGGGCCGGCGCCCGGGAACGTCTGCAGGAACGGGGTGTCCGCGGGGATCAGCTTTCCGTTTTCAAAGTCCGTGCGGTAGACCATGAGCTTGTCGATGCCCAGATCCGGCACGAACGCGAAGCGCTGCGTGCGGTCAAACGTCAGCGAATGGGCGTGCGGCCCCTTCTGGCGCGCTTCGATCACGCTGCGGCCTTCGTGCTGGTGGAAGTCCGAGGCCTCTCCGAGCGAACCGTCTTCCTGAATGGGGAAGACCGTGACACTGCCGGACATGAAGTTGGACACGTAGACGTGGGTCTGCGCCGCGTTCACGTTGATATGGCAGGGATCCGTTCCGCCGGTGGGGCGGGAGTTCAGGTACGTCAGGCTCCCGTCGGGCGCGACCGCGAAAGCGGAAGCGGAGCCGCCGAACGCGCCCTCGAACTCCTTGAGCTCATTGACCGCGTACAGGAACTTCCCGTCCGGGGACAGGCAGACATACGAGGGGTTCACGGCCGGGGCCGGATCTCCCAGGAGGGCGATCTCGCCGGTCTCGTCATTCAGCGTGAGCCGGTAGATGCCTTTTCCCTTTCCGACGAAGACCTCGCCGGTCCCGAACAGGATGGGATCCGTATACGTTCCGATATAAAAGAGTTTTTCAGCCATGGCTGCGGTCAGACCTCATAGCGGAACGTGGTCTTGCCGTACTGCAGGGTATCCAGCCACGCGCGGACCTTCAGGTGCTCCGGATGATTGATGTAGCGCATGACGGCTTCCTCGTCATCGAAATATCCGTCGATGCAGAGATGATAGTCGCCGACGTAGCTGAGGGCCACGCGGGTCTCGGGCTTGAGCTCGGGGATGATGGTCTTCAGATATTCGATCTTCTTTTCAAATTCCTTGAGGACGGCTTCGCGGTCTTCCTGCGTACCGCCTTCACAGATCTTCCATAAAACGATGTGCTTGACCATGAGGTGCTCCTTTCCTGGTGTGAGAGCCGTTAGTTGTAGTACAAGTGGACCGGCCAAACCGACCATTTTCGGCCGGATTTTGTGACGGCGGCCCATCGAGCCGACCTTATTCTATCATCCGGCAGGGTGGTTCGTCAACCGCAAACGATGAGCAAAATGCACAAAAATGAAGAAATCGGCCGGATTATGGCTAAAAAAAAAAAAAAAAAATGTAAGCGCTTACAGAATTTCTGGAAAAAAGTACTTGTTTTTGGGCTGAAATCGGGAATTGTTTGTTGACAAGTTCCACGGGGTGTGTTAGTATCGTTCTGTACTACAAGTCAGGCCGCACGGCCGGCTCGTAACACAGAAGGGACTGTCCGAATCGGACAGACTAGCCTGTCCGGCAAGGACAGAAAAAAAGGAGGAGATACCCTATGAAAAAGAGAATCGTAGCGCTGCTGCTGGTTCTGGTCCTGGCGATCGGTGTTCTCGCTGCCTGCGGCGGCAGCAAGACCCCCGAGACCAAGGCGCCTGAGACCCAGGCGACCGAAGCTCCGGCGGACAAGACCGAAGCTCCCGCTACCGAAGCTCCCGCTACCGAAGCCCCTGCGGATCAGAAGTTCCACATCGGCGTCCTGATCTTCGACTACTCGAACGACTACATCAACTACGTTCGCAAGGGTCTGGAAGCGGCTGCGGACGCGGCCGGCGTCACCTACCAGGATGCTAATGCCGAGAACAACCAGCCGACCATGAACGACCAGATGGACCAGATCTACGCCAAGGGCGTGGACGGCTTCTGCATCGCTCCCGTGGAATCCGGCGCGGCGGCCGCTCTGATCGACAAGGTCAAGGCGGACAACGTCCCGATCGCTTTCGTGAACAAGCAGCCCACCCCTGAAGTCCTGAACAGCTATGACAACTGCTACTTCGTCGGCTGCGCCACCAAGCTTCCCGGCGTGCAGGAATTCCAGATGATCGAAGAAGACTGGAAGAAGGATCCCACCATGGATAAGAACGGCGACGGCAAGATCCAGTACGTCGTGATCAAGGGTGAGAACGGCCATGAGAACTCCGAGCAGCGTATCATCGGCATGAACGAAGTCATCGAAGCGTCCGACCTTGAATGGGATCAGCTCGACCTGCAGGTCTGCGGCTGGAACACCGCCAAGGCGAAGGACCAGATGGATGCCTGGATCTCCCGTTACGGTGATCAGATCGAAGTCGTTGCTTCCCAGAACGATGCCATGGCTCTGGGCGCCATCGAGGCTCTCCGCGGCGCCGGCATGGTCCTTCCGGTCTACGGCATCAACTGCCTGCAGTCCGCTCTGGAAGCCATGGAGAAGGGCGACCTTCGCGGCTCCGTCAAGACCGACATGCTGCTGGAAGGCGCTACCACGTTCCAGGTCCTGTACAACATGCTTCGCGGCGTGGACAAGATGACCGATGTGACCGCTGAGTACGAAGAAGACACCAAGTGCTTCCGCGTGCCTACCGTCCCGGTCCGTCTTGAGAACATCGACGAAGGTTGGGAGATGTACAAGTAAGCCATTGGGCTGAACGCACAGCAAGTTCATAAGTACCGTGAGTGGGAGGGATCCGTCCCTCCCACTCTTTGAACGGGGAAGGCCGTCTGATGAGCACAGGACGGCGCACGGCCGCAGGGTGCGGCGCTGCCGGCGCGGCAGGCGCGGGCAGGATCAGAATTCACAAGAAGGGTGCAGGAGAAGATGGGGGAGAA
>CACXFD010000064.1 GCA_902766845.1 uncultured Lachnospiraceae bacterium
CGCAGCGGCTCGATGGGCGGCCTTGAGGCGGACACGATCGGAGGCTATAACGGGCTGATCGAGAAGCAGAAGCAGGAAGAGGGGAAGGCTTTCGTGACCACGATCCTCTTTGACGACCGGGTCGAGACGCTGTGCGACCGGATCCCGCTGGAGGAGGTCCGGCCCATGACGCGGAAGGACTATTACGTCCGCGGATGCACGGCCCTGCTCGACGCGGTCGGCGAGACGATCGAGCGCATCACGACGATCCACCGGTACGCGCGGCCGGAGGACCGGCCCGAAAAGACCCTGTTCATCATCACGACCGACGGTCTCGAGAACGCGAGCCGGCGCTATTCGTACGAAGATGTGCGCCGGCTGGTCGAGCGCCGGCGCGGGGAGGACCACTGGGAATTCCTGTTCCTCGGTGCGAACATCGATGCGGCCGCAGAGGCCGGCCGGTTTGGGATCCGGGAGGACCGTGCGGTCCGCTATCACAATGACAGCGCGGGCACGCAGCTGAATTATCAGGTGCTCGGACGCGCGGTCAGCGCGGCCCGCTGCTCCCGTTCGAGCGAGGAGATGGAGGCGATGCTGGACGCCGATGACCTGATGGCGCCGATCCGGGAGGATTACCGGAAGCGCAAAAAGAAGTAAGAACAGGGTGCAAAAACCGGGTGACACGGCCCTTTCTTGATGCTATAATGTCTCCTGTCCGGGTGGTTCGCTGGGGCCGCCCGGACTTCGTGCTTTTGGGCACGGCATGATCGGACGAACAGAAGGTGATACAGATGGAGGGCATGGAAAGATCCTGCGGGGCTGTCATATTCAAGGCCGACGGCGGATCGCGCACCTATGTGCTGATTCGCCAGAAGAAGGGCATGTGGGGCTTCCCTAAGGGACACCGGGAACCCGGCGAGACCGAGGAAGAGACGGCGTTGCGCGAGATCGGGGAAGAGGTCGGACTGCGGGTCCGGATCCTGCCCGGCTTCCGGCGTACGGAGGAATACTGGATCGCGAAGAAGCCCGGCGTGCGCAAGGAGGTCGTCTATTTCTGCGCGACCTATGAAGAAGGAGAACCGGTGCCGGACGGGGTGGAAGTCCCCGAAGCGGTGACCGTTCCGCTCGAGACGGCGCTGACCATGCTGAGCCTCGAGAGCAAGCGGCAGATCCTGCGCGACGCGGATGCGTTCATACAGGAGCAGGAAGACAGAGCGTAACGCGGACCGTCCGGCGCGGCGGGCCGCCGTGGAAAGACGGGACGTCGGAACAGGGCCGTCCGGCAGAATACACTGACCGGCGCAAACGGCCCGGCATCATATCAACAGGAGTGCGAAGCAGTATCATGCAGGATTATATACAGATCCATGAGGGAGACAGCGTCGCGGTCGCGCTGCGGCCGCTGCCGGCCGGTACGGCCGTCGAGGCGGACGGAGTGCGCGTGACCGCGCGCGAAGAGATTCCGCAGGGCCATAAGATCGCCCTGAAGGACATCACGGCCGGAGAGCCGGTCATCAAATACGGGTTCCCGATCGGCCGCGCGAAGGAAGACATCGCGGCCGGCAGCTGGGTCCACGTGCATAACGTGAAGACCGGGCTCGGCGATGTCCTGGAGTACAGCTATCATCCGTCGTTCACGGAACCCGAGCCGCAGGAGCCCGCCACGTTTCAGGGCTATGTGCGCCGGGACGGCAGCGTCGGCGTGCGCAACGAGATCTGGATCGTGCCGACCGTCGGCTGCGTGAACGATATCGCCCGCGCGCTGGCTGCGCAGAACCGGGACCTGATCGGCGGGACCGTGGAGGACGTCAAGGCCTTCACGCATCCGTACGGGTGCTCGCAGATGGGAGACGACCAGCAGAATACGCTGACCATCCTGGCGGACATGATCCGCCATCCGAACGCCGGCGGCGTGCTGGTGCTGAGCCTGGGCTGCGAGAACTGCAACCTGGACGTGCTGAAGCCCCGCCTCGGGGAGTTCGATCCGGACCGCGTGCGCTTCCTGGTCTGCCAGGATGTGCCGGATGAGATGGAAGCGGGCCGGAAGATCCTGGAGGAGCTGGCCGCCTACGCGGGCACGTTCAAGCGCGAACCGGTGCTGGCCTCCAAGCTGATCGTCGGCATGAAGTGCGGCGGATCGGACGGCCTGTCCGGCATTACGGCCAACCCGACCGTGGGCGGCTTTTCGGACCTGCTGATCGCGCAGGGAGGCACCACCATTCTGACCGAAGTGCCGGAGATGTTCGGCGCCGAGACGCTGCTGATGGACCGCTGCGCCACGCCGGAGCTGTTCGATCAGACCGTGGGCCTGATCAATGATTTCAAAAACTACTTTATCCGTCACGGCCAGGAGATCTATGAAAATCCTTCGCCGGGAAACAAGAAGGGCGGCATCACCACGCTCGAGGACAAGTCGCTGGGCTGCACGCAGAAGTCCGGATCGGCTCCGGTCCACGGCGTCCTGGCGTACGGGGAGCCGGTCACGGCCCGCGGCCTGAACCTGCTGTCCGCGCCCGGAAACGATCTGGTGGCTTCCACGGCCTGCGCGGCCAGCGGGGCGCAGATCCTGCTGTTCACGACCGGCCGCGGCACGCCGTTCTCATCGCCGGTGCCCACGCTGAAGATCAGCTCCAATACGCCGCTCGCGGAGCGCAAAAGCGGCTGGATCGACTTCAACGCCGGCCGCATGGTGGAGGGCACGCCGCGTGCGCAGCTCTCGAAGGAACTGTTCGACCTGGTCCTGGAGGTCGCCTCGGGACGCCCGGTCAAGGCGGAACAGAAGGGCTTCCACGAGATGGTCATCTTCAAGCAGGGCGTGACGCTGTAAATGCGCGGCGCCGGCCCGGGCAGACACAGACAGGACAGATTCGGGCAGTACAGACACAGGCAGTACAGACACAGGCAGTACAGACACAGGCATCATCCAACAGCAGACACAGGAAAGGAAACAGTATGGGCGGATTTTTCGGTGTGGCATCAAAGAAAGACTGTGTATTTGACCTGTTTTTCGGGACGGACTACCACTCCCACCTCGGGACGCGGCGGGCCGGCATGGCGGTCTACAGAAAGGAAAAGGGCTTTGACCGCGCGATCCACAACATCGAAAACGCGCCGTTCCGCACGAAGTTCGACCGGGACGTCGCCACCATGGAAGGCAGCCTCGTCACCTGCAGCATCTCGGATTATGAGCCGCAGCCGCTGATCGTGCGCTCCCACCACGGGACCTACGCGATCACGACGGTCGGCAAGATCAATAACGCGGCCGAGCTCGAGAAGGATATCCTTGCCTCGGGCGACGCGCACTTCCTTGAGATGAGCGGGGGCGACATCAACGCGACCGAGCTCGTGGCGTCGCTGATCAACCGCCAGGAGAACCTGATCGAAGGCATCCGCTACGCGCAGGAAGTCATCGACGGTTCCATGACCATCCTGCTGCTGACGCCGGTCGGCATCTATGCCGCGCGTGACCGCTACGGCCGCACGCCAGTGGCCGTGGGCCGCAAGGACGACGCCTGGTGCGTGAGCTTTGAGAGCTTCGCGTATCTGAACCTGGGCTATACGGCCGTGCGGGAACTGGGGCCGGGCGAGATCGTCGTGATGACGCCCGAAGGGATCCGCCAGCTGGCCGCTCCCGGGCCGCGCAAGAAGATCTGCATGTTCCTGTGGACCTATTACGGATATCCTTCCTCGTCCTACGAGGGCATCAGCGTGGAGGAGATGCGCTATCGCTGCGGCGAGGCGCTGGCCCGCCGGGACCGTGACACCAAGGCGGATACCGTGGCCGGCGTGCCGGATTCCGGAACCGCGCACGCAGTCGGCTACGCGAACGAATCGGGCGTGCCGTTCTCGCGGCCGTTCATCAAATACACGCCGACCTGGCCGCGCTCGTTCATGCCGACCATGCAGAGCAAGCGCAACCTGATCGCCCGGATGAAGCTGATCCCGGTGCATGAACTGATCCGGGACCGCAGCATGGTCCTGATCGATGACTCGATCGTCCGCGGCACGCAGCTGCGCGAGACCACGGAATTCCTGTATCAGAGCGGGGTGCGGGAGGTGCACGCGCGCCCGGCCTGCCCGCCGATCTGCTACAGCTGCCGTTATCTGAACTTCTCCCGCGCCACGTCGGTCATGGAACTGATCGCGCGCCGGAAGATGCAGGAGATGGAAGGCGACGCGGCCGCGGAGCATCTGGCGGACTACACGGATCCGGACAGCGAGCGGTATCAGGAGATGGTGCGCCGCATCGGGCAGGAGATGAAATTCACGAGCCTGCGTTATCAGCGCCTGGATGATATGATCCGGGCCGTGGGACTGCCCCGCGACCAGGTCTGCACGTACTGCTGGACCGGGGAGGAGTAAGAGCGCCGGCGCAGGACCGCGGACAGGAGACGCCGATTGAAGAATGCGGCTGAAGGAAGAAGTCAGCCGAGTGTTTCAGCCGAAGAAAGCAACGGAAGAAGCCGATCGAAGAGACCGGCCGAAAAAGGCAGCAGAAGAAACAAAAACAGACCGTCCCGACAGGGGACGGCCTGTTTTTTGCTTGTTGACGGGCCGGAGCGGAAAGGACGGGGCTGCCGCGGTCCATGCCGCAATCCATGCCGCAGCCTGTGCCGTGCCGGCCTTGTGCCGTTTGCCGGTCAGGCCCGCGGCTCTTTCAGCTTTGCGATGGACGGCTGTCCCGGCGCGGACGTGCCGACCACCGACGCGAAGGTCAGACAGGACCCGGCCGCGCCGCCTTCGAAGCGGCTGCGTACGCCGAGGGCCCCCATCGACATCGTGATCAGCGGCCTTGCTGTCCGTTCATGCATGCGGCGCGTGACGTCCAGAAGGACATCCACGTCCGCTTCGCAGGTCGGCGTGACGGCCAGCTTCAGAAGATCCGGGGCCGCCGCGTCCATGCGTGCGAGCAGATCCAGCAGCTCCCCGGCCGGAGCCGTCCGTTCGGTGTCGTGATGGGACAGGACCGACCGCACGCCGCAGCGCCGGCAAAGAGCCAGCAGGGGCCCGGTCACCGCATCCCCTGCGGAGAATTCGATATCAGCAAGGTCCGGCCGGCCCAGCGCGATGACGTCTGAAAGAAGGCCTTCATAGGCTTCCGGCGTCAGGTCTGCCGCGCCTCCCTGTGCGCGGGAGCGCAGCGAAAAGAGCAGCGGAACGTCCGGGACCGCGGCACGGATCCGGGCCAGCCCGCGCAGGAGGGACGATGCTGACGGACCCGCGGAGCCGGCGCGGCCCGGCACGGCTCCGGCTGGCACGTCCCGGCCGGCTTCGGACAGGCCGGCTTCAGACGTCCCGGCCTGCCATTCGGACAGATCCGCCCGCCATTCGATCAGGTCGGCGCCGGCCGCGCGGCACGCGAGCGCCTGCGCGGCAAGGTCCGGGCCGGAGCCCGGATCCGAACCGGAAACAGCGTTTGGAGCAGCACTTGGATCAGCGTCCGGGTCGGAGCGCATCCCGATCGGCGCGGCGATCCGGACCGGCCCGCTTCCGAGCGTCAGGCCGCGGACCGTGACCGGGCCGGGTTCCGGCCCGGTCCGGTCCGAAAGCGTGCGGCAGAGGCGCTGCACCGCATCGTCGGAAACGGGCTCGCCGGTGAAGAGCGTATGGGCCGCCGCGGCCTGGGCGGCCAGCATCGGCAGCCCGGTCATGGCCGGGATCCCGCGCCGCCGCGCCTGAGCGGTCAGTACGGTCTCCTGCGGATTATAGATCACATCGAGCACGCTTTCGAGCGAGGGGAACGGATCCAGACGGACCGGCGACGCGTCGATCTGCGGAAACATGCCGACCGGCGTCGTATTGACGAGGACCTGCGCGTCGGAATGGAGCGTACAGGCTTCTTCATATGTGCAGACTGCCGTCGGGACATCGCCGGACGCTTCGAAGGGGACAGCCACGGGTAGGCCGGCGCCGGCCGGGCGCGATGACGCCGCGGTCCGGCCCGCGCCGCCGCGGCTCACGAGAACGATCTCACGCGCGCCCAGCTCTTCGAGACCGGCCCGTACGGCACGCGACGCTCCGCCGGTGCCCAGCACGAGGACCTTGCGGCCGCGCACGTCGGTCCCGCTGTGCCGGACCAGGAAGAGGAAACCTTCGCAGTCCGTATTATAGCCGGTCAGGACGCCGCCGCGGTTCACGATCGTGTTGACCGCGCCGATTCTCCGCGCGCGGTCGGACAGCCGGTCCAGATACGGGATCACGGCCGTTTTATAGGGAATCGTCACGTTCAGGCCGGAAAAGCCGCGGGCCGTCAGGAACGGCCCGAGCTCTTCCTCGGAGAGCGGGATCAGTTCGTAATCCGGGTCGCCGAGCGCCGCGTGGATCTGCGGCGACCGGCTGTGCCCGAGCTCTTTTCCGATCAGTCCGTGTTTCATGCAGAAGTCCTCCTGAAGGCTCCGCGCCCGGTCGGGTCAGCAGCCGTCCGACCGGATCGACGTGAGGTCGTCAAAGAAGGCGGGGTAGGAGACATCGACGCAGGATGCGCCGCGCAGGTCGGTCTCGTCCGAGGCGGTCAGGGCCGCCACGGCAAAGCTCATCGCGATCCGGTGATCCGCGAGGGTCTCGACGATCCCGCCCGCAAGGGACTGCGGTCCGGGGATACGCAGGCCGTCCGGGAGCTCTTCCACGCGGGCGCCCATGGCCCGCAGGGCTGCGGCCGTGGCCGCGAGGCGGTCGCTCTCCTTGACGCGCAGTTCCGACGCGCCCCGGATCACCGTGACGCCGTCCGCCCGGGCGGCCAGAACGGCCAGGAGCGGAAGCTCGTCGATCAGGGACGCGATCTCGTTTCCTTCGATGACCGTACCGTGCAGTTCCGAAGCGGTCACGGTCAGGTCGGCGACCGGCTCGGAGCCGGCCATGCGTTCATTTTCCCGTCGGACCGACGCGCCCATCCGGGCGGCCGCGCGCAGGAACCCGTCACGGGTCGGATTGACGCCGACGCCGGGCAGGAAGAGCTCGGAGCCGGGCACCAGAAGCCCCGCGGCGATCCAGTACGCGGCGGAGGAAAGGTCGCCGGGGACTTCGATATCCTGCGCTTCCAGTTCCTGCGCGGGACGGACGGAGACGGTCAGCCCGTCTGCAGCCAGATCCGCGCCGAAGGCGCGCAGCATCCGTTCGGTGTGGTCGCGGGTGGGGGCCGGCCCGGTGACGCGGGTCGGGCCGTCCGCGTACAGGGCGGCCAGCAGCAAGGCGGACCAGACCTGCGCGCTCGCGACAGGGATCGTGAGATCGGCGCCGTGAAGACGGGATCCGGTCACGGTCAGCGGGGCCGTGATGAGCGGCCCGCCTCCGGCCTGCCCGGCGCTTGCGGTCCTTCCGATCTCCCCGGCTCCTCCGGCCATCCAGGCCTCCCCGGTCACTCCGGCGATGCGGGCGCCCATCTGTGACAGCGGCCGGATCACACGGCCCATGGGCCGGCGCCGCAGCGAGGCGTCCCCGGTCAGGACCGAAGAGAAGGACTGGCCGGCCAGCAGGCCGGTCAAAAGCCGCATGGCCGTGGCGGAATTGCCGCAGTCGAGCGGGCCGGACGGCGCGGCCAGGCCGTGCAGGCCGCGGCCGAAGACCAGCGTCTCCGAAGGATCGTTTTCGATCCGGACGCCGAGCCGGGACAGGCAGGCGGCCGTCGAGCGGCAGTCCGCACTGTGAAGAAGGCCCCGGACGCGGGTGGTACCGCGTGCCAGGGCCCCCAGCATCAGACTTCGATGGGATATGGATTTATCGCCGGGCACGCGGACAGTTCCGCGCAGCGGCCCGGCTGCGGGCCGGATGATCATGGGAAGACCTCTATTTCGGGATCGGGCGGAGGGTCCGGCTCATCGGATCCGGACATGCTCTCAGAAACATTATAACCCGGGTTGAAGCATTTGAAAAGGCCTCGCGGTGCCTGCGCTCCGTGGGGCCTTTTCAAAGGTATGGCATGTGTGCCGGCGCATCTGCGCGGACAAGTCCGGCGCGAAAAGCGGCCGGAGCCGGCGGACCGGCAGGGCGGGAAAGGGTCATGCTTTAGAGCCGCCCTTGGGAGCCTTTTCTTTCTTGAGCTCACGCGTGTAGGCCAACAGACGGTCGATCTGGTCCGCACGCAGCTCCTGCGCGATCTGTGCGGCGCGGAACAGCTTGGGATCCGCCTTTTTCGAGATGACGACGCGGTCCGGCTTCGGATCGTCCGTCTCCCCGAGAAGGTAGGCGGCCGAGGTGTTCAGTACATTGGCCATTTCATAGATGGTCGGGTAGGTGGGGCGACGCTCACCGGATTCATAGCGGAGATAGCCGCTTTGGGTCAGGCGCATGCGTTTGGAGGCTTCGAGTTTGGTGATTCCCATTTTCCTGCGGCATTCCGCAAGACGTTCGGCGTTTAAAGGCGCTTTCATAAGGATATCTTCCTTTCCGTCATATGCAAGGCTTTCTGCGTCGCTGACTACAGATAGTAATATTATACCGATAAAAAGGAAAAAAGCAAGACAGACTGGCTTGTAAATGGGCGGTATTCCGCTGTTTTCCGCATATTTCATCCGACCGGGCGGAAAAAGATCACAAGACGAGATTGACTTCTGAATGCCGGTGTGCTAAAATGACCGGGCAGGCAATTCAGGGGCTTAGTTCAAAGGTAGAACAGTGGTCTCCAAAACCATCGATGTGAGTTCGATTCTTACAGCCCCTGTCGATCAGAGCCGCGAAGCATCTGCTTCGCGGCTCTTCGCTTACCCCGCTTTTTCCGGCCGGCCGCAGACGGCACCTGCCGTCCGGCGATGAACGCCGCGGCTGCCGGCAGACCGGAAGAGAGCGCCGGCCGCCCCGGGCGGCCGGCCGGATCCGAAAGAGAGGACCATGAGACCGCTGATTCCGTACATACGGCCCTATAAAAAGGAGATCATCATCGCCCCGGCGTTCAAGCTGCTCGAGGTGCTGTTTGAGCTGCTCGTTCCGCTGGTCGTGGCCGGGATCATCGACACCGGCATCGCCGGAGGCGATACCGCGTACATCCGGCGCCGCTGCCTGCTGCTGGTCGCGCTCGCCCTGGTCGGCTTTTCCTGCACGCTGGTCGCGCAGTTCTTTGCCGCGCGCGCCGCGGCGGGCTTTGCGGGCCGGCTGCGCAGCGCCCTGTTCGCGCATATCCAGACCTTTGCTTACGCGGATCTGGACGATCTGGGCACGAGCACGCTGATCACGCGCATGACCAGCGACGTCCAGCAGATCCAGACCGGCCTCAATCTGGCCCTGCGGCTGCTGATGCGCTCGCCGGTGGTCGTGTTCGGCGCCATGATCATGGCATTTACCGTGGACGTGCGCGCGGCGCTGATCTTCGCGGTCCTGATCCCGGTGCTGCTCGGCGCCGTCTTCCTGCTGATGGGCCTTTCCATCCCGCGGTTCGCCCGCGTCCAGCAAAAGCTGGACCGGCTCACGCTGCGTACCCGCGAAACGCTGACCGGTGTGCGCGTGCTGCGCGCGTTCGGGCAGGAAGCCCAGGAACGGCAGACGTTTCAGGAGGATAACGCGGCCTACACCGCCCTGCAGCGGGGCGTGGGACGCATCTCCGCCCTGCTCAATCCGCTGACCTTCGTGATCCTGAATCTCGGCGTTGCCTGGCTGATCCGGACCGGCGCCCTGCGCGTCTCGCTCGGCGATCTGACGCAGGGGCAGGTCGTGGCGCTCTACAATTACATGTCGCAGATCCTCGTGGAGCTGATCAAGCTCGCGAACCTGATCATAACGATCAACAAAGCCCTGGCCTGCAGCCGCCGCGTCTCGGCGGTCCTGACCCGGCCGGCAAGCATGCCGGACGGACGGACGGAGGCGGCGGAAGCTGTGCCGGCCGGGACCGTAGAGTTTCGCGATGTCGATCTGACGTATACGGCCGGGGCCGATGCCGCGCTGACCGGTATCTCGCTGACCGCGCGGCCCGGGGAGACCGTGGGCATCATCGGCGGGACCGGCGCGGGCAAGACGTCGCTCGTGCAGCTGATCCCGCGCTTTTACGACGTGACCGGCGGGCAGGTCCTGGTCGGCGGGCGCGACGTGCGCGCGTGGGATCCGGAGGAACTGCGCAGCCGGATCGGCGTGGTGCCGCAGCAGGCCGTGCTGTTTCGCGGGACGCTGCGGGACAACCTGCGGTGGGGCCGCGAGGACGCCACGGAGGAAGAGATCCTCGAGGCCGTGCGCCTCGCGCAGGCGTCGGACGTGGTCGCGTCGCGGCCGGAAGGCCTGGACGCGCCGGTGGAGCAGGGCGGCCGGAACTTCTCCGGGGGCCAGCGGCAGCGCCTGTGCATCGCCCGGGCCCTGGTGCGCCGCCCCGAGATCCTGATTCTGGATGACAGTTCGTCGGCCCTCGATATGGCGACCGACGCCGCGCTCCGGGAGGCCATCGCGTCGCTGGAAGGAAAGATGACCACGTTCATCGTATCGCAGCGGACCGCGCCGCTGCAGCGCGCGGACCGGATCCTCGTGCTGGAGGACGGCCGGGCCGTGGGGCTCGGGACGCATGAGCAGCTGCTGGCGGACTGCCCGGTCTACCGGGAGATCTTTTCGCTGCAGCAGGGAAAGGAGGCCGCCGATGAAGCGTAAGACAGGCGGGGCTCCGGCCGGGACGTTTGCCCGGGTACTGAAACTGACGCGGCCCGAATGGCCGCTGTTCCTGCTGATCCTGCTGCTGGCCGCCGCATCCGTGGCCGGCACGCTGGCCATCCCGCTCCTGGTCGGGCGCGGGATCGACGGGATGCTGGGTCCCGGAAAGACCGACCTGGCCGCCATCGGCCGCATCGCGCTGACCGTGGCCTGTGTGGCCGCGGGGACAGGCCTGCTGCAGTGGATCATGGGCATGCTGACGAACCGCGCGGCTTTTGCCGTGGTCCGGCGCCTGCGCGACCGGGTCTTTGACAAGCTGCAGGTCCTGCCGCTCTCCTTCCTGGACCGGCATCCGGTCGGGGAGCTGACCAGCTGCATGATCGCGGATATCGACCAGCTGTCGGACGGCCTGCTGATGGGCTTTACACAGCTGTTCACGGGCGTGATGACGATCCTCGGCACGCTGCTGTTCATGGCGCGCGTGCGCTGGCAGATCGCGCTGATCGTGGTCGTGCTGACGCCGCTCTCGTTCCTGATCGCGGGGTTCATCGCGCGGCGCACCTACCATCTGTTCAAAAAGCAGTCGGAACTGCGCGCGCAGCAGACCGCGCTCGTGGAGGAATACCTCGGGCAGCAGAAGGTCGTGCGTGCTTTCGGACAGGAGGCCCAGACGCAGGAAGCGTTTGACCGCGTGGGAGATCAGCTGATCGACGCGTCGGCCCGCGCCACGTTCTATTCTTCCCTGACAAATCCGACGACGCGCGTCGTGAACGCCGTCGTCTATGCCGTCGTGGCCTTTGCGGGCGCGCTGACCGTCCTGTCCGGCGGGATCACGGTCGGGAGCCTGTCCGCGTTTTTGAGCTACGCGACGCAGTATATGAAGCCGTTCAACGAGATCTCGGGCGTGGTCACCGAGCTGCAGAACGCGCTGGCCTGCGCGGCCCGCGTGTTTGCCCTGCTGGATGAGGCCGAGGAGATCCCGGACCGGGAGGACGCGGCTGTCCTGCCGGAGGGCAGCGCGGCCGTGTCCGCGCGGGACGTGTCGTTCTCTTATGACCCGGAGCGCCCGCTGATCCGCGGCTTTTCGATGGAGGCCGGGCCCGGGCAGCGCATCGCGATCGTGGGGCCTACGGGCTGCGGCAAGACGACGGTCATCAACCTGCTGATGCGCTTTTACGACGTGGACGGCGGACAGATCCTCGTCGGCGGGACCGACGTGCGCGATCTGACCCGCCGGAGCCTGCGGGCCGGCTTCGGCATGGTGCTGCAGGACACCTGGCTCCGGTCCGGGACCATCCGCGAGAACCTCTGCATGGGCCGGCCGGACGCCACGGAAGAAGAGATGATCCGCGCTGCGAAGGCCGCGCATGCGCACAGCTTCATCCGGCGCCTTCCGAACGGGTACGATACCGTGATCGGCGAGGACGGAGGCGGCCTTTCCCAGGGGCAGAAGCAGCTGCTGTGCATCGCCCGCGTGATGCTGACGGATCCGCCGATGCTGATCCTGGATGAGGCGACGTCGTCGATCGATATCCGCACCGAGCAGAAGGTGCAGGCCGCGTTCCGGGAGCTCATGAAGGGACGGACCAGCTTTATCGTGGCACACCGTCTCTCCACGATACGCGAAGCGGACCGGATCCTCGTGATGAGGGACGGCCAGCTGATCGAGAGCGGACGGCACGGGGAACTGCTGGCTGCGGACGGTTTTTACGCGAAGATGTACCGCGCGGGCTACGCGGAGTGACCGGCGCGAAGTGACCGGCGCGGAGACGCGCCGCGGCGGACGGCTGCCGCTGCATGCGCTGCGGTGGACGGGCACCGGAAAATATGATACACTGCAGGTAACGGATCCTTTTCGTAAAAAGAAGGCCGCAGGGCCGGAGGAGGAGACAGATGAAAGAGACGATCGGACTGATCGGATGCGGAAATATGGGCAGCGCGCTGGCCGGCGGCATGATCCGCAGCGGGCGCGTGCTGGCCGAGCAGGTGCTGGCCGCGGACGCGCGGCCGGAGAGCCTGGCGGCGCTCGCGGAGATGGGCGCGGAGACCACCACGGACAACGTGGCGGCCGCGCGGCGCGCGGACGTCCTGTTCCTCGCGGTCAAGCCCGGCATGGTGCCCTCGGTGGCGTCCCAGATCCGGGACGAGATCCCGGAGAAGACCGTGGTCGTCAGCATCGCGGCCGGCGTGACGCTGGCTAAGCTGAAAGACCTGCTGGGCGCGGACCGGAAGCTGGTCCGCGTGATGCCCAACACGCCGGCGCTGATCGGCGCGGGCATGAGCGCGTACTGCGCGACGGAGAACGTCAGCGAAGCGGAGGCCGCGCTGGTGAGGAGCCTGCTGGAGAGCGTGGGCCTGGCGGAAGCGGTGCCGGAGCGCCTGATGGAGGCTGTGACGGCCGTGTCCGGATCCTCGCCGGCGTATGTGTATATGTTCATCGAAGCGCTCGCGGACGGCGCGGTCGCGGAAGGCATGCCGCGCGCCCAGGCGTACCGCTTTGCGGCGCAGGCCGTGATGGGCTCCGCGAAGATGGTGCTGGAGACCGGGCGTCATCCGGGCGACCTGAAGGACGCGGTCTGCAGCCCGGGCGGGACTACCATCGAAGCGGTCGCGGTCCTGGAGGAGATGGGCCTGCGTGCGGCCGTGATCGACGCGGTGAAGGCCTGCGCGGACAAGGCGCGCGAGATGAAGGACTGAGCGCGGCACGGCGGCCGTGAACAGCCCTGTGGAGGACAAAAAAAGACGGACGGCTTGAAAGAGCCGTCCGCCTTTTTGATTTATCCGCGGAACAACGAAACGCTTCGTTTACCGCAGGTATTCCTTCATCTCCGCAACGGTCTTCACGGCCAGATTGGAGAGGCCCGTGGTATCGGAGATCGCGTAGAGCAGGTTGTAGCCGCGCTCGAATTTCGCGACGGTATCCTCCTTGCCCGCGGAGACCGTGCCCAGGAACTTGTCGGAGGCATTCACGACTTCCTCGATGTGACGGATGGCTGCCTGTACCTCCGGGTGCGCCGGGTTCGCGAGGTGGCCCATCGACGTGGACAGGTCCGCCGGCCCGATAAAGATGCCGTCCAGCCCCGGGATGGCCGCGATCTTTTCGATATTCGCGACGCCTTCGGGCGTCTCGATCGCGATCATCACGATGATGTCCTTGTTCGCGCGGGCGTAGTAATCCGCCTTGTCCTGCCCGTAGCAGACCGCACGCTGGCTCCCCGCGATCCCGCGCACGCCCATCGGCGGATATTTGCAGAACCGGACGGCCGCTTCCGCCTCCTCGGGCGTGGAGACATACGGGATGTGCACGCCGGCGGCGCCCACGTCCAGCGTCTGCTTGAGCATGACCATATCGTTCCACGGGACGCGGACCATCGGGAAGCAGTTGGTGCCCTTGGTGGCCTGCATCATGGCGGCGAGGCCCGGCAGGGTGGTCGGGGAGTGCTCGGAGTCGATCACGACCATGTCAAAGCCGGCCTCCGCGAAGATCTCCGCGCTCAGGTTGCTGCCCATCTGGGCCCAGGCCGCAAGCACGCGGCCCTTGTTTTTCAGACGCTCGGTCACGTCCGAGTGAAATACGAGGTTTTTCATATCGATCCTCTCTTCGAAGTCTTATTCCCAATTCGCTTTATTCTCGATCCGCTTTATTCCCACTTCGTCACCGGCAGCATTTTGCCGACGTACGGCGTATAGCGCTTGAAGCCTTCCGCGAATTCCATGGAGCCGCGGCCGCGCAGCCAGTGCGTGGCCTGCTCCGCGCGGCGCTGGCCGCAGCGGGTGTAGTAGTCCGGCAGGATGGGCTGGGACTTGAAGCAGGCGATGGCGGCCAGCTTCTGCTCCATCACGTCCGAGATGTCTACGTAATGGTCGATGCGGAACTCGTTGAACTCCACCTGGGGCAGCGAGCTCTCGAACAGATAGATGTCCGGCATGAAATGGTTGGGCGTGTTCGGAAGCGCGCCCAGCATGGCGGCGGCGGACGCGGCCCGGACCGTGGCCTTGTAGGTCTCCTCGTGGTCCACGTTCAGCGGATCGCCGGGAGAGTGGGTCAGGATCACGTCGGGACGGAAGTCCAGGATGCGCAGCTCGATCTCGTCGTCGCTACTGCCGCCCTGGTGTTCCTTGTCGTGACCTGCGCCCTGCAGGTGGCCAGCCGCTATATCACTTTCATCCGGATCATCGGCATGGAGGAGCTGGCCCGCCTCGGATTTGTGTGGATGGTCTCCCTGGCCCTTGGCCTGTGCGTGGCCTACAAGTCCCACCTGCAGATCGATGTGCTGGCGAACAAGGTGCCCAAGAAGGCAAAACCCTGGTACGATACGGTCATCGACCTGATTGTCCTGTTCTACCTGGTCCTGCTGTTCTACTACAGCGTCGTGAAGATGATCCGTGTGCAGAACCAGGTGACCATCGTGTTCGAGATCCGTCTGTTCTGGCTGTACCTGGCTATGGTGTGCGGCTCGTTCAGCGCCATCCTGAACACGCTGTATCAGATGTTCCTGAGATTTTATAACATGAAGCATCCGGAAGAGGCCCCGGCTCCCGAGGCCAAGGAAGTACCGGATGAGGTGGCCGAAGCGCTGCAGGAGGTGAAAGAAGCATGAGCACCAATATCATCTTTTTCTTCGTCATGCTGTTCGTCCTGCTGTTCCTCGGCATTCCGGTCGTCTACTCGATCGGCCTGGACAGCGCGCTGTACATGCTGATCTTCCACGTCGGTGACCTGATCCAGATCCCGACCAAGATCTACGCGCAGAACGACTCGTACGTCCTGCTGGCCATCCCGCTGTTCGTTTTCTGCGGAATGATCATGGAGGCGGGCGGTATCTCCCGCCGTCTCGTTGACTTCATCTACCACGTGGTGGGCCGCCAGCCCGGCGCCCTGGGCACCGTGGCCGTTCTGACCTGCATGGTGTTCGCGGCCCTGACCGGCTCCGCCGTCGCCACGACCGTGGCCATCGGCTCCATCATGGTCCCGATGATGGTAGAACACGGATATGATCCGAAATTCGCGGCCGGCCTCGTCTGTTCGGCCGGCGCCCTGGGGCCCATCATCCCTCCCAGCGTCCCGATGGTCATCTACGGATCGGCCATGAACGTGTCCGTTGCGGACCTGTTCCTCGGCGGCGTCATCCCGGGCATCCTGATGGGCCTGTCCTTCATCGTGATCAACCTGGTCTACGCGATCCGGCACAAGGTCCCGCGCAGCACCGAGCCCTTCAACATGAAAGAGACTCTGAAGGCCTTCTGGAAGAGCCTGGGCGTCCTGTTCCTGCCGGTCATCATCCTGGGCGGCATCTACTCCGGTAAGTTCACCCCTACCGAAGCCGGCACCATCGCGGCCATCTATGCGCTGGCCCTGACGATCTTCTACCGCCAGATGACGGTCAAGAAGTTCCTCGAGCTGTGCCGCAAGACGGTCTCTTCGGCCGGTTCCATCATGTGCATCATCTGCGTGTCCGGTGCGTTCGCGTATATCCTGACCATCGAGCAGATCCCGCAGAAGATCGCGACGATGCTCCTGCCGTACATGTCCTCGCAGGCCATGTTCATGGTCATCATGTTCCTGTTCCTGCTGGTCGTCGGCGCGGTCATGGACTCCGGCCCCGGCATCATGATCCTGGCCCCGATCATTTCCCCGATCGGTGTGGCGCTGGGTCTGTCTCCGGTGTACGTCGGCGTCATGTTCTGCTGCATCTTCTGCATGGGCGCGATCACGCCGCCGTTCGGCGTCACGCTGTTTGCCGTTACGCCCATCGCGAAGATCCCGTTCGCGGAAGTCTCCAAGGGCGCGGCCCGGTTCATCATCGCGGCCTTCGCGGTCCTGCTGGTGCTCTGCTTCCTGCCGGACGTGGTCATGCTGTTCTTCTAAACCGGTCCGCTTCCAAAGAGCGCACCCTTGACAATTGTGTTTTCCTGCGGCGGACAGACGCCTGTGCGCCGTCCGCCGCAGCCTGATTTCGGATCATGCTGCAGTCCCTGCGCGGCGCGGCCGGAAGGCCGCCGGACCGGGACCGGAGAGGAGATAGACATGAAAGTACTGGACCTTACGTTTACGTACAAGGCCGGCATGACCGGCATGAGCAAGTGGCATCCGGTCGTCACGTTCGAAAAGTACGCGACGATCCCCGAGGTCGGCATGAACACGAGCAGCCTGCTGCTCGGCAGCCACATCGCCACCCACATGGATGCCGCGAAGCACTTCTATGACGACATGTACACGATCGACCAGACGCCGATCGAGAAGTGCATCGGCGACGTGACGATCGTGGACCTGCGCGACAAGCCCGAGCGCTCTGAGATCACGGCCGCGGATCTGGCGAAGTATGAGCTGAAGGAGCGGATCCTGCTCCTGACCGGCTGGAGCCGCTATTTCCGGACGGACACCCAGCGCTACAACACCCAGTATCCGTACCTGAGCCTGGAAGGCGCGCAGTACTGCCTGGACCACGGCGTGAAGCTGATCGCGATGGACATCCCGTCCCCGGACCAGCCCGCCTCCATGGCCCCGCCGGAGCGCAAGTTTGAGATCCATCACCTGATGCTCAAGAACGAGGTCATCTTCGTGGAGGCCCTCGCGCACACGGATCTGATCGATCCCGAAAAGGAATATGACTTCATCGCGCTGCCGCTGAAGCTGGAGGGCCTGGACGCTTCGCCCTGCCGTGTGGTCCTGATCGAAAAGGAGAACTGACATGAGGTGGACAGCCCTGCAGCTGGATGAACAGCGGTCCGTCAAGGACATGCTGGATATGACAGGGCGCGTCTCGCTGATCACCGGCGGGTCGGGCGGCATCGGCCGCGCGAGCGCGCGGGCTCTGGCGGAGATGGGTTCGCATGTCGTGATCACCGGCACCGAACGCAGCCGCGAGAAGATGAAGGGCTATACGCAGTACATCGAGGAAACGTTCGGTGTGCGCGCGGTCTCCGTGGTCTGCGACGTCTCCAGGGAAGAGGATGTGAACGCCCTGTTCGGCGTGATCCGTGAGGAATTCGGCGACCTGCACGCGGCGTTCATGAACGCGGGCTTTTTCCCGCGCGGCGACCTGGCCGACGGCCCGGTCAGCGAGTTTGAACGGTGCCTGTCCGTGGACGTGACCGGCGCCCTGCTGTGCGCCCGCGCGGCCGCCAACCTGATGATCGAGAAAGGCCACGGCGGCTCCCTGATCATGAACGGATCCATGACCGGCCATCACATCAACCGCCGCGAGGACGGGGACCGCTACGGCGTGGCCTATCCGGCCGCAAAAGCCGCGGCCATCCACCTGACGCGCGCGCTGGCCGCGGATTACGCCCAGTACGGGATCCGTGTGAATTCCGTGAGCCCGGGCTACATCCTGTCCGGCATCCACGACGGACGCACGCAGGACTATTTTGATTACACGAGCGCCAACGTGCCGATGAAACGGTACGGGACGCTGGACGAGATCGTGGGCGCGGTGGTCTACTACGCCTCGGATCTGTCCGCCTACACGACCGGCGCCGATCTGCTGGTCGACGGCGGCTACTGCATCTGGTGATCTCTTCATACTCCTTCTTTATCCGCCCTGCAGGTGTATCCTGCAGGGCGGGACTTTTATTCGGGAGCAGGGCGGGCGCTGGAAGCGGCCCGGCGGTGGGATGAGGCGGCGGAGACGGCAAGAATCGCATAGTTGTTTTGAACGAAAGCAGGTACAATAAATATACAGGAGCGGCTGTTTCGACTTTTTTAAGCGGCAGCCGCCTCCTTTTTCGTATAAAACGAGGAAACGGAGAGACTGCATGGCACAGAAGCGGAAAAAGACCCGGAGCGAGATCGTGGCAGAAAGGCTGATGAACGCGATCGTCAGCGGTGAATTCGAGACAGGCAGCCGTCTGCCGTCCGAGACCGCCATGGCAGAGCATTTTCAGGTCAGCCGCATGACGCTTCGTCAGGCATTTAAGGAGCTCGAGAAGCGCGGCGCCATCCAGGCGCGTCAGGGCAGCGGGACCTATGTCCTGTATGATCCGAACGCGCCGCAGCCTGCGGAAGACCGGCATACGGACAGGACCGATCTGGGCGGTGCGTTCACGTTCAACGTCAATCGGTTTCAGGTCACGCAGTATCTGGACGCGCGCCGCGCGGTCGAATTTGCCGCGACGGATCTCGCGGTCGTCTGCATGGGAAACGAAAATCTGGTCCGGCTGAACGAGATCATTGAAAAGATGTACGCGCCGGACTGCATCCCGGAACGGTACGCGGAGCTGGACTGCCAGTTCCACCGCGAGATCGTCCGGGCTTCGCAGAACGTGTTCCTGATCCAGTTCTGGGCCGTCCTGGAGCCCTGCCTGCGTGAACAGGTGACCCGCGTCATGCATGGAAAGGAGACATTTGATCGCTCCAAGGATATGCACCGGCAGATCTTTAACGCCCTGCTGCACCGGGACCGGAAGCGGATCCATGAACTGCTGGAAGAGCATTACAGCACGATCCTCGGCCGTTTCTTCCTGCAGGCGGCCGGAAAAGGCGATGGGCCGGCGCCCGGTCCGGCTGCGGAATAAAGCTGACAGCGGTGCGGCGCAGACGTTCACTGAACCGAGAGATGCCGGCGGACGTGAAAACAGATAGGGCAGCAGGAATGAAGAAAGCGGGGCGGCCGTTCGCAAGAACGGCCGCCCCGCTGCTTCGTGCTGCGTCGGATCGGTCTCCGGTCATGCACCGGCCCGGTCATTCCCCGAACCCCTCCAGCATCTTCTCGATGCGCGGGTCCAGCTGACGGTCCGGCTCGGCGATGTCCCATAGGTAGTGGGCGTCGGAGTTGTGGAGCCAGGGCCGGCCTGCCAGGAGCGGGTTCTTCTTCACGAGCTCGTCGTACAGGCCGGTGTGGTAGATCTCGAAGCACGGATAATCGATGTCTTCGGGAATGGAGCCGAGGATCGCGATCAGGCTGTTGGAGCTGCGGTCGATGTGGGCCGGCCACCAGAGTCCGTCATAGGCCTTCACGAGGTCCGGGAGCTCTTCGAGCGAGACGCCGCTGGCCGTGATCAGGAGCGTGTCTACGGTGCCCTGCAGTTCATCGTTCTCATTGACCAGAATCTGGTCTCCGTAGATCTCGGGGCGGTTTTTGACCGGGGGCAGGGTAGAGAAGACATAGTCGTCAAAGGCCATGGCCTTCTCCAGCGTCGGGAACAGGCAGACCGCGTGGATCTCTTCGGAGGTGTTGATCTCCATGCCCGGGATGGCCCGGATCCCCGCTTCGCGGGCGACCTTCATCAGGGCCGGGCAGTTCTTGGAACTGTTGTGATCCGTCAGCGCGATCACGTCCAGCCCCTTCAGCGCGGCCATGTTCACGATATTATTCACGGTCATGTCGTTATCCCCGCAGGGCGACAGACAGGAATGCATGTGAAGGTCGTAGGTCACAGGCGTCCCCTCCCGTTACGCGCGGATGGCTTCATGGATGGCCAGCCCGGTCTCGAAGGCGGGCCGGTCGGAGAGCAGGACCGCGATGTCCTGCTGCTGCGCTTTCGTGAGCATGGCCTCATCCGGCTGCACGCCGTCCGACAGGACGATGCAGGCCACGTCCGCGAGCGAGGCGACGGCCACGGAATTGATGTTTCCCATCACGGTGATCCAGGCGCTATCCTCGGGCGCGCGGCCCATCGCGAAGCTCAGGAGGTCACAGCAGTAGACGCTTGTGACGGGACGCTGCAGCGAGGCATTGCCCGCTGCGGCCGAAAACCCGCAGGTGCGGGCGAGTTCTTTGACGTTCATGGAGATCGCCTTTCTGAAATGTATGTGAAATGTATGCGGGGCCGGCCGTGCGGCCGGTCCGGTCATCCGTCCGGCTCATTCATCCGGCCGGCCCGGTCATCCGTCCGGCCGCAGGGCGGCGGACGGTCTGTCTGTCATGTCATGGCGGGGCTTCCGGGGCGGGCCGTTTATTCCTTCCCGTCTCCGGCATCGTGCGCTTCCGCCTCCCGCCGGCCCTTCTGGATGCCGGACAGGCGCGAGAGCGAATCCGCGATCGACTGCATCTCGTCCTTCAGGACGAAGACGCAGGCCTCTTCGGTGGAAAACCCGCGGACGATGTCCTCCGCGAGCGCGCGGCAGGACGGCGATCCGCAGGAGCCGCAGTCGAGCCCCGGGAACTTGGCCGTGAGCCGGTCGATCTCGTTCATCTTTTCAAACGCGATCTGCATATCCGGATCCAGCTGCAGGACCGGCACGAACTCCACGCTGCTGTCCCAGAGATAGCTGTCCGGCACGCTGTTTCCGGCGATCCGGTTCTTGGACACGGGCAGGTACCGGCGCAGGGATTTGAGCTTGACGCGGGCCAGATACGGATTCTCCACGGTCAGCACGCCGCCCACGCACCCGGCCGGGCAGGCGTTCAGCTCCACGAAGCCGACGTCGCCGAGCTTGTCATCTTCCATGTCGCTGAGGATCTTGATGCAGTTCTCGATGCCGTCCGCGGCCAGGTAGTTATCCGTCAGGACGGCGGCGGCTTCCCCGCCGCTCGAGCCCCAGCTGATGCCGATGCGGCCGGTCTCGGACAGGTCGCGCGGCTCGCCGACCTCTTTCATGGTGCCCACGAGGATGCGGTAGACGTCTTTCATCGCGATGACCGCGTCGATGTGGCTCTTCTCGATGCCGACCGGCTGGATCACGCTCGAGGCCTTGGCCGGACACGGCGAGATAAAGACCACGCCGATCTTTTCCGGGGGCAGGCCGGTCTTGCGCACGGCCTCTTCCTTCGCGAGCTTGCCGGCCAGCTCCGCCGGCGTCAGCAGCGGCAGCAGGTGGTCGATCAGGTCCGGGAACCGGATCCGGATCAGCCGCGAGATGGTCGGGCAGGCGGAGCTGATGATCGGCTTCGGGATCTTGCCGGAATCGACGATCCGGCGCGTGGCGTCCGACACGAGCTCCGCGGCCCGCGCGACTTCGAACACATCGTCAAAGCCCATCTTCAGCAGGCCCTCGACCACGATGTCCGGGTCCTCCAGATGGTTGAACTGGGCATAGAGGGACGGGGCGGGCAGGGCGACCGTATATTCGAAGGCCTTCAGCACGTCCAGGCTGTCGCAGATGGCCTGCTTGGCGTGGTGCGGGCAGACGCGGATGCACTCTCCGCAGTCGATGCAGCGCTCGGAGAGGATCTTCGCCTTGCCGCCCTGCACGCGGATGGCCGACGTGGGACAGCGCTTGATGCAGTTGGTGCAGCCGAGACACTTGTCTTTATCCAGTGTCACGCTGTGGAAAAAGTTTGCCACGGTACATCACCTCGGAAACGCCGGCCGGGCCGGCGCCGTCTTGTTTCGGGCCGCTGGGCGGTCCGCAGCCGGCCGCGTGGCCGGCACCGGGCAGAGAGCGGGGGCCCGGTCAGTGATTGTAGATCCGCATCCGCACCGTGGTGCCGACGCCGACCTCGCTCTCCAGATGGAATTCATCGGAGTATTTCTTCATGTTCGGGAGGCCCATGCCGGCGCCGAAGCCAAGGTCACGCACGTGGTCGGGCGCGGTGGAGAAGCCGTCCTGCATGGCCTGTTCGATGTCCGCGATGCCGGGGCCGTGGTCCGTCAGGACCAGGTCGATGGCGTCCTGGCTGATCTCGACGTCCACCTGTCCGCCGCCGGCGTGGATGACCATGTTGATCTCGCCTTCATACAGGGCGATCGAGACCTTGCGGATCACGTCGCTCGGGAAGCCGAGCTGCTTCATCTTCTGTTTGACGGCGCCCGACGCTTCGCCCGCACGGGTAAAATCATCTCCCGGTACGACAAAGTTCAGCGTCATTGCTCATGCCCTCCGCGCAGTCCGTGCGAATACAGGATGCCGCAGGCCGCGAACATCGGATGGCGGGTCTTCAGCACGCAGATGCCCTTTTCGCGGGCCAGGTCGATCACGGTCTCGTTGGGTTCCTTGCCGCGCACGAAGACGATGCAGGTCATGTCCATCATCTCCGCGGTGCGGATGGCCTGGGGGTTCATCAGGCCCGTCAGCAGGACGGCCTGGTTCTTGACGAAGGCGAGCACATCGCTCATCATGTCGCTGCCGCAGGCGGTGTGCACTTCACTGTCCAGCAGGTCTTCTCCGTACAGCAGGTCCGCTTCCAGATAGTCTTTGATCTCTCTTACGGTCATGTTTGGTCTGCCCGGCTGAGGCGGGCATGCCTCCTTTGCTGTGAGTGTCCGGGCGGGCGGCTTACGGTCCGGGAAGCTTCCGCTCCCGGGACGGCCGTCCTTTCCGCCCGGTGAGGATTTGAGATGCCTATATTATAAAAGACGGGGAGAGGAATTGCAAGAGAGAGGCGCGGAATGAATATGGGTTAGAAGAGGCTAACCGCCCCGGGAGGGCTCCGGCCCCGCCGGCCCTTGAAAAATTAACAAAATCGCCCCCTAAATTGCCGAATTATTTTCGAAAAAACAGTAGATTCCAAGACCGGTTTTTGTTATAATGAGTCATTGCAAAGACGGGGTCAGTCTGCGTAAAATAGATCGTCTAATTTTTAACGAGCCTGTTTTAACATTGGTAAAAGGAAGAGAGGAAGTCACCATGGCAAACGCGAAGACCAAAGTCCCCTTTCGCGGCACTCCCGAACAGGAGAAAGCCCTGCTGGCCGCTATTGACCGGCTGAAAGACGAAAGAGGCGCCCTGATGCCCATCCTGCAGGAGGCACAGGAGATCTACGGTTATCTGCCGGAGGAAGTCCAGCGGATCATTGCAAAGGGACTGAACGTGCCGTTTGAGGAAGTCTACGGCGTCGCAACGTTCTATTCCCAGTTCACCCTGAATCCGAAGGGAAAGTACAAGGTGTCCGTATGTCTCGGCACGGCGTGCTACGTCAAGGGATCGGGTGCGGTCTATGCCCGTCTGGCGGACGAGCTCGGCATCCAGGGCGGAGAATGCACGGCGGACGCGCGGTTCTCGCTGGACGCCTGCCGCTGCGTAGGCGCCTGCGGTCTGGCTCCGGTCATCATGATCAATGACGAAGTCTACGGCCGTCTGGTCCCGGACGATATCCCGAAGATCCTGGCAAAATACAAGGAAGACTGATCGATGCAGGAACTTTCGCTGAACGTGCTGGACGTGGCGGAGAATTCCATGCGGGCCCGGGCGAAGAACGTCACGGTGGAGATCACCGAGGACACGGCCGCGGACCGGATGGAGATCCGCATCGCGGATGACGGCTGCGGCATGTCGAAGGAGATGACGGAGCAGGTCACGGACCCGTTCTTCACCACGCGGACCACCCGGAAGGTGGGGCTTGGAGTCCCGTTCTTCAAGATGGCCGCGGAGATGGCCGGCGGAGAGTTTTCGATCATGTCGGAGCCCGGCGTGGGCACGGAGACGCGCGCCACGTTCGGACTGTCGCACATCGACCGCATGCCGCTCGGAGACATCGCCTCCACCATGCAGCTGCTGATCTGCGATCACGAGGACGTGAACGTGATCTACCGCCACCGCGTGGACGCGGAGACGTTCGAGGTCTCGTCGGACCAGCTCAAGGAAGTGCTGGACGGCGTGCCGCTCGGGCTTCCGGAGATCCGCACGTTCATCGGAGAGTATCTGAAAGAAAACATAGAAGCGCTCTACCACCCGGAGCCGGAAGCACCGGCTGACCCGGAAGGCGGACAGGCCGCAGAGCCTGCCCGAAACGAGCAGGATATGAACACTACTATGGAGGAGTAATCGGAATGAAAAGCTTAGCTGAGCTCCAGGCTCTCAGAGATAAGGCCCGCGTCGAGATGGGCATGCGTGAGGACGCCCCGGACAACATCCGCATCGTGGTCGGCATGGCTACCTGCGGCATCGCGGCCGGCGCCCGCCCGGTCCTGAACGCGTTCGTAAACGAAGTCGCGAAGCGCGGCCTCAAGAACGTGACCGTGTCCCAGACCGGCTGCATCGGCATCTGCCAGTATGAGCCCGTCGCGGAGGTCTACGTGCCCGGACAGGAAAAGACCACCTATGTGAAGCTGACGGCGGAAAAGGCCGCTAAGATCGTTGTGGACCATATCGTCAACGGCAACGTCGTAACGGACTACACCATCGGCGCCGCGGCCCCGACGAAGTAAGGAGGAAGAAAGATGTATCGTTCGCATGTACTTTGCTGCGGCGGCACCGGATGTACTTCGTCCGGAAGCGCGAAGGTCGTCGAGGCGCTGGAGAAAGAACTGAAGGCCCAGGGCCTGGAAGAAGAAGTCGCGATCGTCAAGACCGGCTGCTTCGGTCTCTGTGAGAACGGCCCGGTCATGATCATCTACCCCGAAGGTTCCTTCTACGCACGCGTGACGCCGGAAGACGTTCCCGAGATCGTCTCCGAGCACCTGCTGAAGGGACGTATCGTGCAGCGCCTGCTGTACAAGGATTCCGTCAAGGAAGATGACAACACCATCATCTCGCTGGACGAGACCCCCTTCTATAAAAAGCAGAAGCGCGTCGCCCTGCGCAACTGCGGCATCATCGATCCCGAAAAGATCGAAGAATACATCGCCTATGACGGCTATCAGGCCCTCGGCAAGGTCCTGACCGAGATGACGCCTCAGGACGTCATCGACGTCCTCAAGGCCTCCGGCCTGCGCGGCCGCGGCGGCGCCGGTTTCCCGACGGCCACCAAGTGGTCCTTCGCGGCGGCCCAGCCCGGTCCGGAAAAGTACGTCTGCTGCAACGCCGATGAAGGCGACCCCGGCGCGTTCATGGACCGTTCCGTCCTGGAAGGCGATCCCCATGTCGTCATCGAGGCCATGACCATCGCCGGCTACGCGATCGGCGCGCACCAGGGCTACATCTACGTCCGTGCGGAGTACCCGATCGCGGTCAAGCGTCTGCGCATCGCCATCGGCCAGGCCCGTGAGAACGGCCTGCTCGGCAAGGACATCCTGGGTTCCGGCTTCGATTTCGATCTGGACATCCGCCTCGGCGCCGGCGCGTTCGTCTGCGGTGAAGAGACCGCTCTGATGACCTCCATCGAGGGCCATCGCGGCGAGCCTCGTCCCCGTCCTCCGTTCCCGGCGGTCAAGGGCCTGTTCGGCAAGCCTACGATCCTGAACAACGTCGAGACCTACGCG
>CACXFD010000065.1 GCA_902766845.1 uncultured Lachnospiraceae bacterium
GAACATCAGGTTGAACTGGCGGATGTCGGTCCAGTGGAACTTGCCGCAGGACGGGCACGGGATCTGATGCTCTTCGATGAAGCTCTTCATCTGCTCCTGGCTCCAGCCGTCCACGCTGCTCTCGAGGGCCACGCCGTTCTCCGCGCTCCAGTCCTCGATGACCTTGTCCGCGCGGAAGCGCTCATGGCAGCACTTGCAGTCCATCAGCGGATCCGAGAAGCCGCCGAGATGGCCGGAAGCCACCCAGGTCTGCGTATTCATCAGGATCGCGCAGTCCACGCCGACGTTGTACGGGCTCTCCTGGATGAATTTCTGCCACCAGGCCTTCTTGACGTTGTTCTTGAGCTCCACGCCCAGATTGCCGTAGTCCCAGGTGTTGGCGAGTCCGCCGTAGATCTCCGAACCGGGGTACACGAAGCCGCGGCTCTTGGCCAGGGCGACGATCTTGTCCATCGTTTTTTCCATGCCTGTCTGTCTCTCCTTGCCTGCCGCCCGGGGGCGGCGGTGTATGCCGCCTCAGCCGGCGGCGGTGCGGGCCGCTATATGACGCAGCGGCGGTTTATTCCGGCCGTGCGCGGCCGGGGCGTGTTTATCGGTAGACCAGCACGAACTCTTCGCCCGCGGGTACCTTGACCATATTCTGATCCGCCGCGATCACGTTCGGGGTCACGTACTGGACCTTGCCCTCCACGTAGATCACCGCGTCCGTGCTGCCGGCCGTACCGGCCGCCACGGTGTAGTTCTTTGCCCTCTTCTGGAGCTTTTCGAGATTGGCCTGCTCTCCCTTGCCGGCCGTGATCAGCGTGGACGGAAGCGTGATTCCGGCACGCGTTCCCTTCTGGACGATGTCCGTCATCGGCGCGATGCGCAGGGAAGAGAACAGCCCGTCCCCGTAGTTGAAGTCATCGTAATCCTGGGCGCTCGCGTAAGACAGGCGGACCAGGACGCCCGCGTCCGTGGCCTCCACCGACTGGAGCTTGACCTTCTCCGCGGTCTCTCCCTCCTGATAAGCGCTGATCTGCTCCCGGATGAAGCTCTCGAGGCCGTTCGGCGTCATGTAGGGCTCGCCGAGCGTGTCCATCAGGCATTCCTCGACGGTCCCCGACGGATCCAGGAACACGCTGGTGACTTCGGGTTCATACGTATATCGTTTGGGGCTGCAGCCCGTCAGGGCCGCGCAGAGCAGGATGCACGCGACCAGGCAGGCCGCGGTCCTCCGGATCCCTCTTCTCATCTTCTTCTCCGTTTCCGTGCCCGCCGGCTTTGCCGCGGGCTTCTGTCTTATTATGCCGTTTTTCGCAGGAGATTTCAATCCTGTTTTTTCACTTTTTAGCGGGCGCCGGCGGACCGGACGTCAGTCCCGCGGCCCCGGCTTTTTCAGCGCGCCGGCCGCTTCCTGCACGGCCAGCAGATCCTCGAGCACCTCGAGCGACCGGAACGGATGCTCAAAGAACTTCTGACGGTATACGGCCAGGCACCCCTCGAGCTCGGAGAGCACCTCCGGCGTGACCGTGAACGAAAACAGCTTTTCCGGCGGCGTGGCCGCGATATACTGCAGCGTATAGGCCGTGGCCTCCTGCACCGGGTGCGGCGGATCGGCGGTGTATTCCCCGTTGAAGACCATCGTCTTCATCTCGAAGATGCACCGCACGAGACGGCTGTCGATGCTGTCCTTCAAAAGGGCACGCAGCGACTGGTACAGCAGGACCAGCGGACCGCGCTCGTCCATGCCCTCCCGCGTGTAATGATCCGAGATCTCGGCAAAATACGCGGCATAGCAGGCCGTCTCCATATCCTGCGAGATCTCCTCGAAGAACTGGACCGGCTCCACCTGCCGCAGCGTGTAGGACGACCGGCCTTCGTAGCATTCGAATTCCCCGGTCACAAAGGTCCGCGTCCCGGCCATCAGCGGACTTCCCTGGCGGCGCGCTCCCTTCGCGAAGACCGCGATCTTCCCGCGCTCTCTCGTCAGGATCACGAGGCGCTTGTCGTATTCCGCGATCGGCTGGGACCGCAGAACGATGCCGGTCAGTTTCACAAGATCGCTCACGGTCCCTCCTTTCCGCCCGCCTCTGCCGTTATTTCTCGTAATATCCGTAATTCTTCAGATACAGCTCCTGGTCGCGCCACTCGCGGCGCACCTTGACCCAGAGCTTCAGGTTCACCTGCGTGCCCATCAGCGCCTCGATCTCATAACGGGCCTGCGAGCCGATCTTTTTGAGCATCTCGCCGCCCTTGCCGATGATGATCCCCTTGTGGGAATCCTTCTCGCAGATGATCGTGGCCTCGATATCGAACAGTCCGTTCTTTCTCTCTTCCATCTTTTCGATGGTGACCGCGATGCCGTGCGGGATCTCGTCGCGCAGCAGGCGCAGGGCCTTCTCACGCACGAGCTCCGCGGCGATCTGGCGCATCGGCTGGTCCGTGACCGTGTCCTCGTCGTAATACTGCGGGCCTTCGGGAAGCAGCCGCTTCATGGCCGCGATCAGGTCTTCCGACCCGGTCCCCTTCAGGGCCGACACCGGCAGGATCTCCTCGAAATGTCCGGCCTTGCGGTATGCCGCCATGACCGGCAGGATGTCTTCCTTCTTCTCCAGCCGGTCCACCTTGTTGATGACCAGCAGGACCGGCGTGCGCACGCCTTTGAGCAGTTCCAGGATGTGCTGGTCGCCGGCGCCGATGAACGTCTGCGGCTCCACGAGCCACAGGATCACGTCCACCTCCTTCAGCGTACGCTCCGCCACGCCGACCATGTAGGTGTCCAGCTTATGCCGCGCCTTCATGATGCCCGGCGTGTCCAGAAAGATGATCTGGGCCTCCTCGTCCGTATAGACGGTCTGGATGCGGTTGCGCGTGGTCTGCGGCTTCTCCGACGTGATCGCGATCTTCTGGCCGATCAGCCGGTTCATCAGCGTGCTCTTTCCGACGTTGGGGCGGCCGATGATGGCCGCAAAGCCCGAACGGTATCCCTTTGACTGGGTCATGCCTGATCTCCTGCGAAAAGCGGAAGGACCGTCTTCAGCTGGTCCTTATCTTCCCGGATCTTTTCCCCGCCGAGGACGCAGATGTTCCCGTCCGAGAGCGCGGCCTCCACATGGCCGGCCAGCGCGCGGATGTCCGCGGGGGTCGTGTTCAGCACCTGCTCAAGATCCCGGTTCAGCATCTCTTCGGTGGTCCCGGTCAGCCACGCGGTCAGCGACCGGCTGCCGGACTGGCTCGGCGTCAGCGGATTGTCCACCTGCAGGCTGCTGACGGTGCCGATGATCAGCTTCGTCATGTCCCGTTCCGACGCGTCAAAATGCCGAATGAAGTCCGGGGCGCCGCGGTAGACCTCGTTCGTGCGGGCCAGGTGCGGATCGCGGTAGGAGTACAGCGAGACCGTGCCGGTGCGCGCGAACGACGCGCCGCACCCGTAGGCGCCGCCCTTCTCGCGCAGCTCCTTCCAGAGGTATTCATAGTTCAGGACCGACCGCAGCACCGACAGCGAGCCGGTATAGGCCAGGCCGTGGCGGGCAAAGTTGCCGCTGCGGGCCACATACTGCACGCCGGTCGAATAGACGAAGCCTTCGTTCTTCTGCGTAAGCGGCAGGTCCGTCTGCGGACCGGCCGGCTGACCTTCGGGCAGCGAGCCCGCAAAGGCCGCGAACTTCGGCAGGATCTCCTCGATGGCCTCCTGCGGGGCCGTCACGTCGCACAGCAGGCGCGCGGACACGAAGATCTTTTGCATCAGCGCTTCGAGCTTCTCGGTGATGACCGGGTACTTCTCCGCGAAGTTCGCGGTCAGGTCCTCCACGAAGCGCATGAACTCGATGCCGTCGCACTGCTCGTTATACGCGGACAGCTGGTTCTGGTAGGAGCCGGCGCGCGTCATCGCAGCCGAATGAGACGCCTCCATCAGCTGCATGCGCATCCGCACGCGCAGCTCCTGCAGGATCTCCATCAGGCGCTTTTCCATGCGGATATGC
>CACXFD010000066.1 GCA_902766845.1 uncultured Lachnospiraceae bacterium
CGAATACGATGAAGATGACGAAGAATACTACTGCTCGGTAGACATGGACGAAGACGACTACAGCCGGTTCGTGAGCGGCGGGCGGCGCGACTGCCCGTTCTTCCGGCCGGGAGATGAATATCTGGTTGTACGGCACCAGATGTGACGCGCCGTCCCGGAGGGAAACGCCAAGACGTGCGTTCGAAAGGAGTCAGACGATGGCAGCGATCGCCATTGTGGCAACGCTCGATACCAAAGGCGCGGAAGCAGCCTTTCTGGCGGAGACGGTCCGCCGGCTGGGCGGCGAGCCGCTGCTGATCGATTCCGGCGTGGGCAGCGCGCCGGCTGCGGCGCCGGACATTCCCCGGGAAGAAGCCTTCCGGCTGGCCGGCGTCGAAGACCCCGCGGCCTTCCTGCGCGAAAACGGCAAGGCCGCTGCGCAGGATTCGATGCGGGAAGGCCTGAAGCGCCTGCTGCTCCGGCTGCAGGGATCCGGCCGGATCAGCGGCGTCCTCTCCATGGGCGGCGCCCAGGGGACGGCCATCTCCGCGGCGGCCATGCGAGCCCTGCCGGTGGGCTTTCCCAAGGTCATGATCTCGACGGTGGCTTGCGGGACCGCGCGTTTCGGGGACTATGTGGGGCATCGGGATATCCTGATGCTGCCCTCGATCGTGGACATCTGCGGCGTCAATTCCGTGACGCGCCGCATCTTTACCGAGGGCTGCGCGGCCGTGTGCGGCATGGCGCGGGCCTGGGAAGCGGAGCAGAAGGAGGCGGCTGCGGAGGCGGCATCCCGACGTCCCACCGCGGCCCTGACCATGGCGGGCATCACCACGCCCTGCGTGATGCGCGTGAAGGAGCAGCTCGAGGCGGCAGGCTGGGAAGTCATCGTCTGTCATTGCAACGAGAGCGGCTCGGTACTGGTCGATGAACTGGCCCGGCAGGGCCGGATCCAGGCCGTAGCGGACATCACGCCCCACGAATGGAGTGGCTACCTGTTCCATGGGCTGATGAGCTGCACGGAGCACCGGCTGGAGCATGTGTACCGAAGTAATATCCCGCTGATCTCGATGCCGGGCGGGTCCGATGTGATCCTGCGCGGGCCGGAGGCGGAGCTTTCGGACGAAGAGCGGGCGCGCGTGCACTATTCGCATACGCCGTTCCACACCCACGTGCGGATGACACGGGAAGAGATGGCACAGCTGGGGCGGCTCATCGCCGGACGGCATAACGAGCATCAGGGCCGCAGCGTGATCATCGCGCCGCGGCGCGGCTTCAGCATGCAGAACCGCGAGGGCGGGATCTTCTACGATTCGGACTCCAACGCCGGCTTTGCCGAGGGCGTGCGCGAGGTCATAAAAGCCCCGGCGGAGCTTTTGGAGCCGGACTGCCACATCAACGACCCGGCGTGCGCGGACCTGATCGTGCGGACGTTGCTGGAAATGGCCGGCAGAGCATGACACAGACCGCGCCTGACCGGCGAAGGATCTCCGGGGGCCTCCTTTTTCTTGACGCTGGCTTCCAAACATGCTAAGATAGACCCCGCCGGTTCGGAGGGCAGAGCATTCAGAGGAAATGTGATGCCGGATAAGACCGCAGGCTGAGACGCCTGCCGTTTTATCCGGCTTTTGTTTTGGAGATCACGATGCAAGAGAACACTGCGAAAATCAATGATTTTACGGAGGGCGCCATCCTGCCGAAGCTGCTGCGGTTCATGCTGCCGGTGCTGGCGGCCATGTTCCTGCAGGCCATGTACGGCGCCGTGGACCTGCTGGTGGTGGGCCGGTTCTGCACCAGCGCGGACGTGTCGGCCGTATCGACGGGCTCGCAGATCGTGATGACGCTGACGAACCTGCTGGCAAGCTTTTCGATGGGCATCACGGTGGCCGTGGGGCAGAGCATCGGACAGAAGCGGCCCGAGGACGCGGCCCGGACCATCGGGACCGGCCTCGTGATCTTTGCCGTGCTGGGAGCCGTGTTCACGGTCATCAGCGCCGCCGGGGCGCCGGCCCTGGCACGGATCATGCAGGCGCCGGAGGAAGCCTTCTCGCAGACCGTGAGCTATATCCGGATCTGCGGCGCGGGGTTCCTTGTCATTACCGCGTATAACCTGCTGGGCAGCATCTTCCGGGGGCTCGGAGATTCGAAGACCCCGCTGATCGCCGTGGGCATCGCCTGCGTCTTCAATATCCTCGGCGATATCCTGCTGGCCGGCGTGTACGGCTGGGGCGCGGCGGGCGCGGCGGCGGCCACGGTCCTGGCCCAGCTGATCAGCGTGGTCCTGTCCCTGCTCCTGATCCGCCGCAAAGGCCTGCCCTTTGCGTTTGGCCGGCAGGACATCCGGCTTCGGCGGAGGAGTGCGGCCGCCATCTTCCGCATCGGCACGCCGATCGCGCTGCAGGACTTTCTCGTGGGGATCTCTTTCCTCGTGCTGCTGGCCATCGTCAACCGGCTGGGACTCACGGCCTCCGCGGGCGTGGGCGTAGCCGAGAAGGTCTGCGCGTTCATCATGCTGGTCCCGGCCGCGTTCATGCAGTCGATGTCCGCCTTCGTGGCGCAGAACTACGGCGCGGGGCAGACCGGCCGGGCCCGGCAGGCGCTGCGGGCCGGCATCGCGGTCTCGTTCGCCTTCGGCGTGGCGATGTTCGTGCTGACCTTTTTCCGGGGAGACCTGCTGGCCGGGATCTTTTCCCGTGACAGCGCCGCGGTCCGGGACGCGTGGGATTATCTGAAGGCCTACGCGATCGACTGCCTGCTGACCTGCTTCCTGTTTTGCTTCATCGGCTATTTCAACGGGATCCAGAAGACGGCGTTCGTGATGCTCCAGGGCGTCTGCGGCGCCTTCCTGGTCCGGATCCCCGTAGCGTTCCTGATGCAGCGCCTGGCCGGCGGATCGCTGTTTCTGATCGGCATGGCGACGCCCTGCTCCACGGTCGTGCAGATCCTGATGTGCTTTGCCGTGTATTTCCGCGGCAGCCGGAGCGGGAAGGTCGCGTGACCCCGGCCGCGCCGCGCAGCGGCAACACAGATCCGGCCGGTTGACGGACCGCCGCGCGTTTCTTCGGACGCGCGGCGGTTTTTCTTGCATTTCTGCCGGTTTCCACGTATAATTATATAATTCCCGACATCATCGGAAGCCGGGCGGACGCAAGTCCGGCCGCGCGCGAAATCGAAAGAACGGAGGGCCACGCCATGACGGATACGAATGACAGGATCATCGTGCCGGAAGAGGAGAAGAGAGCGGCAGCCAAAACGGCCGCGTCTTCGCGTGCGCCCGAAACGCCCCAGGAGCTGTTCGCGGCCCTGATCGAGCGCATGCGCGTCTATCATCCGTCGGGCGATCTGTCGCAGATCGAAAAGGCTTACCAGATGGCCGATGTGGCCCACGCGGGCCAGAAGCGCCGCTCCGGCGAGCCGTACATCATCCATCCGCTGCAGGTCGCGCGGATCCTCGCGGACCTCGAGATGGACAAGGAGACCATCATCGCCGGCCTGCTGCATGACGTCGTGGAGGACACGGCCTATACGCAGGAAGACATCGAGAAGCTCTTCGGGGCGGACGTCGGCGGCCTGGTGGACGGCGTGACCAAGCTGACGCAGATCAGCTGGGACGCGGACAAGGTGGAGGTGCAGGCCGAGAACCTGCGCAAGATGTTCCTGGCCATGGCGCGGGACATCCGCGTGATCATCATCAAGCTGGCGGACCGGCTGCACAACATGCGCACGGCCCAGTTCTGGAGCCCGGAGAAGCAGCAGGAGAAGGCGCGCGAGACCATGGACATCTATTCGCCCATCGCGCACCGCCTCGGTATCAGCCGCATCAAGGTGGAGCTGGACGATCTGTCGCTCCAGATCCTGGAGCCGGACGTCTACAAGGACCTGAAGGCGCAGGTCATGCAGCGCATCGAGGGCAAGGAAGCCTTCGTCGAGCAGATCGTGCGCGAGGTCGAGGCCGGCATGAAGGACGCCGGCATCGCCTGCAAGGTCTACGGCCGCGTCAAGCACTTCTTCAGCATCTACAAGAAGATGGTGAACCAGCAGAAATCGCTGGACCAGATCTATGACCTGTTCGCGGTGCGCATCCTCGTGGATTCCGTCAAGGACTGCTACGGCGCGCTCGGCACGATCCATGAGATGTACAAGCCCATCCCGGGCCGGTTCAAGGACTATATCGCGATGCCCAAGCCCAACATGTACCAGTCGCTGCATACGACGGTCATCTCGGGCACCGGCGAACCGTTCGAGATCCAGATCCGGACCTATGAAATGCACCGTGCCGCAGAATATGGTATTGCCGC
>CACXFD010000067.1 GCA_902766845.1 uncultured Lachnospiraceae bacterium
GCCGGCGTCCTTGAAGCGCCGGGACCGCTCGATGCCGACCGCGCCGCCGCAGATGGCGGCCACCACGACTCTCAGCAGCAGTTCCAGATACTGCGGCGTACTGAACTGTGAATGAAGGATCTCAAAGAATGTCATGATATAATACCTCGGTTTCTACTGCATTTTGAGGTATGACTACAGGTCCCGGAAGCTGACCGAAAGGCTCCGGTCCCGGCCCGCTGTCCGGCCGGACCTAACCTTCCGGATCCGCCCCCTGCCTGCCGTCCGGCCGGACCGGGGTACAGGCCCGGCAGCCGGACGGCGCGGCGCTTATGTGATGCTCCGGCAGTCCGCCGGAACTTACGCCCGATACTCCGTGCCCTTGCCGAGCACCATCGACTCATACGCCTTTTGGATCTTGGCGTAGTTCTTGTCCCGGTCCAGCGCGATGCCGCGGCCCACGCCGTCCACGATCACGCCGCGTCCCAGCTCCGCGAGCTGCCGGTCCAGCTTCCGCAGCATGGCCGGCGCGCTGCCGGGCTCCGTGCTGCGTCCGTCGAAGATGATGTGCAGATACACGTCTTTCACGCCCTCGGCCATGCCGACCAGCATCAGCGGATAGTCGATGCAGCCGTGACTGGACTTCTCCGTAAGGTACGAGATCAGGTGCAGGGCGCTCCCCTCTTTGCGCGCGGCGTCGATCGCCCGCAGGAAGACCGGGTTGGTCTTGAAGGAACCGTCGTGGATGGCGGCGTCCATGCGGACGTCGTCCTGCGCTACGATACGGCCCGCGCCGAGGTTGTTATGGCCGGCCTCGGAATTGCCGGGCTTGCCGCCCTGCAGGCCCACGTCCTCGCCGGAAGCGCGGAGCTTCGCGTTCGGGTAAGTCTCCAGCAGGCTGTCCCAGCCGGGCGTATCCGCCAGCCAGATCGCGTCTCCCTCGTCCTGCGTCCCGAAGCCCCAGCCGTCCAGGATGATCAGCATCATCTTGTCGTTGGTCAGGCCGGGCGTCTCGATCAGGCTCTGTCCGTCCATCTCGGCCGGCTGCTCCAGCCCGAGGACGCTGAGCACGGTCGGCGCCACGTCGCCGAGACGGCCGTCCCGCAGCTTCACGTCCCGGCCCTTCGGATCCAGCACGATGAAAGGCACCAGGTTGGTGGTATGCGCCACATGCGGCTTGCCTTCCTTCGTATACAGGGCCTCGATGTTTCCGTGGTCCGCCGTGACCGCGACCAGGTAGCCCTTCTCCTTTGCGTAGTGGGCGACCTCGTCCACGTACCGGCTGATGATGCCGGCCGCCTCGATCTTGGCGTCCTTATTGGAGGTATGGCCGATCACATCGCCGTTCGCGAAATTGGTGACGATGAAGTCATAGCCGGTATTCACGGCTTCCTTTACCTTCTCCGCCACGGTCGGCAGGGAAAGCTCGGGCTTCTGGTCGAACGGGATGCCCTTGGGCGACGGGACGCACAGGTCCGTCTCGCCCGGGAACGGCTCGTTGTAGCCGCCGTTGAAGAAGAACGTCACGTGGGCGTACTTCTCACTCTCCGCGCAGTGGAACTGGGTCTTTCCGGCTTCCGACAGGACCTGCGCGAGAGGCCGCTGCACCCGTTCGGGCGCGAACGCGATCGGCAGGTTCTTGAACTTGTCATGATACATCGTCATGATGACGAAATCAAGGTCTTTCAGCTTTTTTCTGTCAAAATAAGGGAATTCTTCCTGTGTGAAGGCTTCCGTCAGTTCGATCTCGCGTTCGCCGCGGCGGCAGCAGAATACGACATGGTCTCCGTCCTTCACCTTGCCGACCGGCGTCCCGTCTTCCCCGACAAGGACCATCGGCTCCAGCGAATAATCCGTCTGTCCCTGCGCATATGCGGCCTCGACCGCCCGAGCCAGAGACTCTCCTCCGTGAAATGCTTTTTCAGACATATCGTGCCTCCTGAATAACTGTATGCAGACGGGCCCCCCGCGGCGGATCAGCGCAGCGGCGGGAAGAGATTCAACAGTTCCGCAAAATGATGGATGAAGACGTCCGGGCGGTTCTCGTCCGTGACTTCCTGCGGTTTTTTGCCCGGATACTGCACGGCCACGGTCATGCCGAGGCCGGCCGCCTTCGCGCCGACGATATCCCGGTTCAGGTTGTCCCCGACGTAGCAGGTGCGGGACGGCTCCGAACCGCACTCCTCGAGCGCGTAATAATAGATGGCCGGATGAGGCTTGCGGATCAGGCAGATCGACGACTGCTGCACGCTCTTGAAATACGGGCGCAGGCCGTCATGGTCGAGCCATTCATCCACTTCCCTGGTGCCCACGAGGTCGCTGACGATGGCCAGCGTATAGCCGCGGGCATAGAGCTCTTTGATCGTCTCGGCGCCTCCGTCCGTGACCACGCGCTCGCCCTTGGAGCGGCGGTAGGCGAAGGTCAGCTCATCCGCGTTCTTCTCCACGAGCTCCCGCGGAAAGTCATAGGCCAGCCAGCGGGTCCACAGCGTTTTGACCGGGGCTTCGCAGTAAAAATGCAGGGCCCATGCGCGGTATTTGTCATAGCGGGGCTCGATGACCTCGCTGTAGAACTTCATCGGATCTTCGGTAACGCCCAGGAGCCGCGCGATGGTCCCGCGCGCTTCCTCGATATACGCCTCGTCCTTGCGGATCACGCGCAGCGTATCGCCGAGGTCCACAAAGATCGTATCGATGTTCTTTTCCATTTACTCTACCCCCTGAAGGATCGGAAGGTCCAGGATATCCGGGAACCGGTGAACGATGTAATCCGGCCGGTTCTCATCCGTGATCTTCTTCGTGGCCAGCTTCTCCGGGCTGATGAACAGGATGTTCGCTCCGATGCCGGCCGCCTTCGCGCCGGTGATGTCGCGGTTCAGATTGTCCGCGATGCTGACGCACTCGCCGGGCTGCAGGCCCAGCTGTTCGCACCCCAGCAGGTACGCCTTCGGGTCCGGCTTGCGGATCCCGCAGACACTGCTGAGCACGAGGGCGTCAAAATAGGGCTCCAGGCCGTCATCCCGCAGCCAGTCGGGGATCTCGTATTCCCCGATCAGGTTCGAGATGATGCCGAGCTTATAGCCGCGGGCATGCAGCGTTTCGATCACGAGGCGTCCGCCGTCCACGAGATGGCGCAGGCCCTTGGCCTGTCGGTACTGATACGTGATCTCGTGGCAGATCTCCCGCACCTTCTCCTCCGGCATCTCCGGCAGGAGCCATTTGTGCCAGAGCTCGAAATCGTTGCTCTCGCGGTTCTCGGTCAGGGCCCAGTCGCGGTAGGGCTTATACCGCTCTTCCACCTTCGCGTAGAAGGCTTCCACGTCCTCTTCCCCGGCCAGCTCCGCCATCCGCTCGATGGCCGCGTTCATATGCTCGGGCACTTCCTCCGCGATGCGGAGCGTGCCGCCCAGGTCAAAGAAGACTCCTTTGAAACCGGTCATATCCGTCTCCTTTTCGTATCCGCTGTTATCCGCGGGCCGGGAACAGGTCCAGCAGCTCCGGAATGGCTTTGATCCGGTAGTCCGGCTGATACGTGGGGGCCTTGCCCTCGCGGTCCGCCGTGCCGGCGTCCTCGAACAGGACCATCGCGCCGAACTTCGCGAGCTTCGCGCCTTCCACGTCACGCACAGGGTTATCTCCGACGTACGCGCAGTTCTCCGGGAGGGAGCCGATGCAGCGGGCGCCCAGCAGATAGATGGCCGGATCCGGCTTGCGCAGACGGACCTTCGAGGACAGGATCACGGTCTTGAAGCAGTCCGCGACATGATCGCGGCACATCCAGTCCGGGATCTCGGTCTCGGTGATCGTATTCGCGATGATGCCGAGCTTGTAGCCGCGATTCTTCAGCTCGCGCAGCGTCTCGTTGGTCCCGTCATGGACCACGCGGCGGCCGTCATGGTCGCGCCACAGGCGGGTCAGCCGCGCCGCGTGGGGCGCCACGCGGTCCGCCGGATAATCCGGCAGCAGATACTGGAGCCACAGCTCCATCTCCGATACGTCGAGCAGTTCCGTCTTGGCCCACTTGCGGTATTTCTTCCAGTTGGCTTCCAGCTTTTCAAAAAATGTATCGTGGTCTTCCGTGGCGCCGACGAGCTCCATCAGTTCCTTCTCCGCGGCCGCCGCGAATTCGGGATCCTCCACCACATAGCGAAGCGTTGCTCCGACGTCAAAAAAGATCGTGTCGATGTTCTGCGTCATGGGTCTTTTTCCTCCTGTCACTTATATGATGTTTGTTCCTCAGCAAGTTTTATCCGGCAGCCCGCTTCCATCCCGTTCCGCCCGGTTGAACGCCTCGATGATATCCGGTATCTCCGTCAGCTCATCGATCGTGACGTCCGGCTCGTAGCCGCTGTCTAAAAACGCGGTGTCCCGGTGCGCCGTTCCCGCGTACCGGATCCGGATCATCAGCTTCCATCCGGCGCGGCGCGTGCCGATCACGTCGCGGGAGATCGTATCGCCGACATAGGCCAGCTCCCCCGGTCCCAGCCCGACCGCCTTCTCCGCTGCGCGGAAGATCTCGGGCGAAGGCTTGCGGATCCCGGTCTGCGCGGATGTGATCACGCAGGACATGAAGCGGTCGATATCGTATTCCGCGAGGAAATGCGGGACCACGGACCGCGAGATGATGTTGCTGATCATGCCAAGCTTCAGGCCGCGTCCGTGCAGCGTCTCCATGGTCTCATACAGGCCCGGCCGGCGCATCACGCAGGGACGCTCGTAATCATAGAGGAAACTGAGTTCCTCGGCAAACGGCAGGAGCCGGTCCCGGCCGATATGATACGGCCGGAGGAAATAGTCGTTCCAGATGTCCGCCGGCGCCATCTCCTTCAGATCCAGCTCCGACACATGCTTGTACTCCTCGGACAGGACCGGCAATTCCTCTGCCAGTTTCTCCGGCGTCGTCTCCAGCACGATCCCGTAATCCGCCAGACGGCCGAGCAGCCGCTTCGCGAACCACAGGTCGCGGCCGGCCGGCATCGTCGACGTATGCAGGGTTCCGCCCAGATCGAACAGGACTCCTCGGATCATATCCATTTCCTCCCGGCTGGATGCCGTATGGCGCGGCGCTCTTCCATGCTCTGCCGCGCGGGTGAAATATGCAAACGTTTTCTTGAAAAATGCATGTTGTTTTCGGGATATGCCGTTTTGGATACGGCCGTTTCCTCTCCGGGCCGGGGCAAACGATTTTTGCGCAGTTTTTCGCGATTTTTATCGTTTTTTCCCTTGCAATCACCCGGAAGACAAGTTACAATAATAACGCAAACAATTGCGATTATTTCCGAAAGGTGAACCGCTGTTATGAAAAATGTTACGATCAAAGATGTGGCAAAAGCCGCCGGCGTCTCCTACTCCACCGTCTCCCGCGCCCTTTCCGGAAGCCGCGAGATCAGTCATGACACACGCGAGCGCATCCTGCAGGTCTGCAAGGAGATGAACTATACGGTCAACACCGTGGCGCGTTCGATGGTCATGAAGAGCACCCGTCTGCTGGGCCTGATCCTGACCAGCGTCAACAACCCGTTCATGTCGGAGCTCGCGTACTATATCGACCAGGAAGCCCATATGCGCGGCTACAACATCATCCTCTGCAACTCCTCCCGCGATATGGATCAGGAGCGCGAACTGTTCGAGCTGATGATCGGCCGCCAGGTGGA
The DNA here is from genome assembly GCA_902766845.1 of uncultured Lachnospiraceae bacterium. Classification (GTDB taxonomy): domain Bacteria; phylum Bacillota; class Clostridia; order Lachnospirales; family Lachnospiraceae; genus RUG11204. The sequence goes on from CACXFD010000067.1 coordinate 5,634, forward strand.
CGGCATCCTGCTCTGTCCGGCCGGCCCGGGCAGCTATGAACGCCTTCGCCCGTACCTGAGCCGCATCCCTACGATCTTTATCGGTGAAAACCTCCGGGAAGTTCCCGAAAGCTATGTGTCCGTCGATAATTTCCGCGGCGCGCAGATCGGTGTGGAATACCTCTACAACCTGGGCCACCGCGATATCCTGTACTTCGGGCGCCGGCGCAACAGCACCACGCACCAGCTGCGTGCGGAAGGCTACGCCGCCGCGTGCGAGCGTCTGGGGCTGACCCCGATGTACTGCAACAATACGTTCTCCTCCACGTCCATCCGTTACGGCTACGATCTGGCCAAGCAGCTCTTCTCTCAGCAGGAACGCCGCTTCAGCGCGATCTTCGCGGCCACGGACACCAACGCGCTCGGCATCATGCAGGCCGCGGAGGAGATGGGACTGCAGATCCCGCAGGATCTGTCCCTTCTCGGCTTTGACAACATCCGTGACAGCGGACTGCCGCGGATCGAGCTGACGACCATCGAGCAGCCCAAGCAGCTCCTCGCGAACGTCGCCCTGGATACGCTGGTGGACAAGATCCAGAACGAACTGTCCGGCTATTCCCACCGTATCATCTCTCCCGCCCTGATCGAGCGGAATTCCTGCCGGAAGATCTGATCTGTCCGGCCGGCCGTCTGAGCCCGGACGCTTCCGGACCCTTCCGGTCACCCGGCCTGTGGGCCGGCGTCTTTCATGGAAAATGCCCCCTGCCTGCCCTGCGGCGCAAGGGGCATTTTTCTTTACGCTGTCAGGTACTCCCTCACGATCGGAAGCACATCATAGATGTCCTCGATCTTGCGGTCCGGTCCGTACTCGGTCACGACGCCGGCGTCCTTCTGCTTCGTGAGCTGGGAGCAGATCTGGATGGCCCCGGCAAAGCCGGCCCGCTTGGAACCGATGATGTCCCGCGAGACCGTATCCCCGACGTAGATGCAGTTCTCCGGGCGGACGCGGAGTTGGTGCGCGGACACATAGAAGATGTCCGGCTGAGGCTTTCGCATCTCGGTGATCGACGAGAGCGTCACATCGGAGAAGTATCCGCGGATCCCGTATTCTTCCAGGCTGTCAAAGACCTGGTAGAGGGCCGCGGTGTTGCTGATGATCCCGAGTTTCAGGCCCAGATCCTTCAGTCCCTGCAGCATCTCCGCCACACGGGGGCGAAGCGAGCGGTGATAATAGGTGACCTCCCACATATGGGCGATCGGTTCGCACAGCGGCTCCAGTTTCTCCGCAGGGAAATCAAAATCCGAAAGGATATAGTCGCACCAGATTCGGATCGGTTTCAATTCCACGTTGCAGCTGTCGCGGAAACGGCCGTACCGCTTCCATCCCTCGTTGACGCGCTTCCGGAGCTCCTCTTTGTCCACGCCGGGATCCAGTCCCGCGGCGCGAAGCATCTCATCCAGCTTCCGGATGGCTTCGCGCTCGGACGCTTCGTCGACAAAGATATCTTCCAGCGTACCGCCCATATCAAACATTACTGCTGTAATCATAAGATACACTCCAGAAAAGGCCTGCCGCCGTGAGGCCTTTCATATGCGTCCGCCTCATCAGCTGCGGCGGATATACTTCTTCCACTCCGGTTCCTCTTCGGTCTTCTCTTCAGGCTCCGGGCGGTCTTTCCGGTACAGCAGGTAGAATACCAGCAGCCCCAGCACGATCGGTATCACGCCGAACCAGAAAGCGAATACGAAAAATTCCCTGACCGCCCCGGTGCCGCGCAGCAGGATCAGCATCGTGATCACCGCAGCGACGGCATACAGGGCCAGCCACAGATGCGTGCCGAGCATCAGGCGCTTATCCGGCAGAAGCCTGTGAAGGATCAGGCCCGCGAGGATCCCCACCATGCTCGCGCACAGCGATCCGAACAGATTTCCGAGAAAGACCGGCCACGTCTGCGTCACAGGCGCCAGCACATCCACCACGATCCCGAAAGCCGCGATGTACAGCAGCAGGAAGACGATGCTCAAACAGAACGTGTAGATCAGAAAGCCGCTTTTCGGCTTCCCGTTCTCGGTAAAGAGCAGACTCTTCCAGAAGCGCTTGGCCCGGTCGTCCCATTTTTTGCGGCGTTCCGTGCGGCGCTGTTCTTTTTCCGTATCAGGCTTATTCCGGTGAAATGACGGTGTCGTGCCCATCAGCCGTTTCCTCCCGGCTCAGCGGGCCGCGGGGCGGGGCTTCCGCCCCGCGGCCGGTCTTCGTCTCCTGTGCCGTTTCCCTGCGGGATCAGGCCGTCAGGGACATCAGTGAGCCATGTTCGGGTTCTTGGACAGCCAGTAGATCCACAGATCCTGTGTATCCAGGAACTGGTTGTAGATGCCGGCCAGATCCGGTTCCATCACGTTCAGCTCCTGCAGGTTGTGTTCGTTCTTCTTATCCTTGACGTCGTCACGGACAGGCCAGTTGCCTTCCTTCTGGAAAGGCTTGAAGCCGCCGCTCTCGCCGTCAGCGCCGCCGGTCGTGAAACGGATGAACAGGCGGGCGCCGGCCGGATGCTTGCAGTTCTCGACGACATACATGTACTCAAGGTTCTGCAGGCCGTTGTAAGGGTTCAGCACCAGCCAGCCGATGTTGAAGCCGGAGTCCTCGCGGTTGCCGATCTTGCCGGCGGAAGCCAGCGCGAACGCGGGATCGTCCTTGGTGGAGTTATGGACCGCCTCGACCAGCTCATCGCCGTCGCCGATGAAGGTCAGCTTCATCTGGGAGAAGCGCCACAGGTACTCAACGCCGGCGTTCTTTTCAGGAACATCGAACGCGAAGCCGCTGGCGTCATAGGTATACTCCAGATCCTTGCCGTAGACTTCCTTGTAGTTCTGCTCCATCAGGTCCGCGTTCAGGATGAAGCTCGCGAACAGGGACAGGTACGCGGTCTCGGAACCGATGTCCTTGGTGAACAGACGATACTTCTGGGTGCCGTCCTCGTTCTTCTCGACCAGCTGCCACCAGCTGGTGATGGGCATCTCATCCGGGAAGGCTTCGGTGTTGTAATACCACATGGACTGGGAGGCATACAGCGGATAGCCGAAGCGGAGCAGGCCATCATCGATGTGTTCGCAGATGTCCTTCGGATAGAACGGGGCGATGTAGCCGTCCTCGTAATACTCATAGAACACGTTGCCGTTGACGTCCTTGACCTGCAGGACATCGCCCTGCACGTTGTTGGCGTTGGCTTCGAGCACGCATTTCTGAAGGACTTCGTCGTTATCCAGGTCCATGATATCCACGGTCAGGCCCGGGAACGCTTCCTCGAAGGTCTCCTTGTTCTTCAGCATCTTGGACGAAGTCGCGTAGATGTTGATCGTGCTGCCGTCCTTGACCTCTTCCAGAGCCTTCTGGTAGAGCTCTTCGTCCGACATCTCGCTCCACTCATCATAGATGGGGCCGAAATACTTGGAGTCATCCTGTGCGGGCTCGGTCGGAGCCTCGGTCGCCTTGGTCTCGGGCGCCTTGGTCTCAGGCGTCTTGCCGCCGCCGCAGGCGGTCAGGCTCAGCACCAGACACAGGGCGAGCAGAAGAGCGACAAGCTTCTTCATCTTCATGATTGGGTTTCTCCTTTCTCCAATACCTTTTGTTGCTTCCTTCTCTTTTCTTACTTATCTCCTCACGGCTATTCCGTGCTGGGAACGTATCAGCGGGCCCGTTTGATCAGGCGCGTGGTCTTCGCGTTATAGATGTTGATCTTCTCTTCCGGGATCTCCACGAAGACTTCCTGGTCCAGCGCGTAGTGGATCAGGCCGATCTGCTTCGAAAGGAAATCGCTGTTGCCGATCTTCAGGGACACCAGCGTCTCGGAACCGGCGGGCTGGTTCGCGTACACCTGGACCGCCACACGGCCCGGAGCGGCCTCTTCGAAGATGTGGACCTGTTCGGGGCGAATGGCCACGACGCAGTCGAACTCTCCGTCCGGCACTTCCTCGTCCGTCATATCCGCCTTGTCGAAGGTGTATTCATTGAGCTCGCACTTGACATGGAGCTTGCCGTCTTTGTACTGCGCCTTGCCCTCGAGGAAGTTGATCCGGGGGTTGCCGATGAAGTCGGCGGCCTCGAGATCGATCGGGTTCATGTACAGTTCCATCGGAGCGGCCACCTGGCTCAGTTCGCCGGCCTTGAACAGTGCGATCTTGGTGGACATGGTCAGCGCCTCGACCTGGTCATGCGTGACGTAGATGATCGTGGTGCCCAGTTCCTTGTGGATACGCTGCAGTTCGGATCTCATGTCCACACGCAGGCGGGCGTCGAGGTTCGACAGCGGCTCATCCAGCAGCAGGAGCTTCGGATTGGAAGCCACGGCACGGGCAATGGCGACACGCTGCTGCTGGCCGCCGGACAGCTCGTTCGGATAACGGTCGATATACTCTTCGATCCGCATCATCCGCAGGGCTTCCTTGATGCGCCGGTCGATCTCCTCCTTGGAGAGCTTCTTGATCTTCAGGCCGAAGGCGATGTTCTCCTTAACGGTCATGTGGGGCCACAGGGCGTAGGACTGGAACACGAGGTTCAGTCCGCGCTTGCTGGGCTCGGCGTAATACGCGAGATCCGCGTTGATCATCTCTTCGCCGTCGATGGTCATGATGCCGTTCTGGGGCTTTTCCAGACCGGACACCACGCGCAGCGTCGTGGTCTTGCCGCAGCCGGACGGGCCGAGCAGCGTCATGAAATCTCCGTCCTCGATCACGAGGTTGATGTCCCGCAGGACATGATTGTCACCGTAAAACTTATCGATATGTTTGAGTTCGATTCTGCTCATGAGATCTACCCTTCCCTTTCTTTACCACGACTTGCCGATATCGGCGCCGAAGGCGTTGGCGATGATGTAGCACACCAGGATAAACAGCAGCACGCACACCGAGATGGCGTCCGCCATCTGGTTCAGGCCTTCCTGCGAATAGGTGAAGGCCAGATACGACATCGTCGTCGTGCGGTTATCCATCATGATGATGATCAGGTCCAGTTCCTTCGCGATACTGATGAATGTCAGCATGAAGCCGGAAATAAAGCCGTTCTTGGCCAGCGGCAGCACGATCCGTGCCATCTTCCGTCCGAAGCCGGCGCCGTTGATCTCCGCGGCCTCTTCCAGTTCCACCGCGATCTGCATCATGTTCGCCGTGCCGGACCGGCTGGCAAACGGGAAGTGCTTGACGACACTGGTCAGCACGATCAGCGTGAAGGTCCCGTACAGGGTCGGGATCAGGCCGCCCAGATGAGGCTTGCTGAACATGGCCACGTACATGGCGGAGAAGGCCACGCCGCTCATCAGGTACGGGATGAAGACCAGCTGCTCGGTCAGGGAGCCGTACCACTTGCCGCGGCCGCGGGTCGAGATATATCCGAGGAACTGTCCGCACAGCGCCGTGATGGTGGAGGCGATGAAGGTCAGCCGGATCGTATTCAGGACCGACTTGCCGAAGTCCTTGTTGTAGAAGATGCCCTTATAACTGGTGTAATAGGGGGCCAGGTCCTCGTTGGCGCCGATCCAGTTATACGTGGTCAGGTTCTTCAGCGCGTAGCCGCCGCCCGTATTGATCTGGAAGGTCTCCATGACCAGCACGAACATGGGCATGACCATCGCGAAGAACAAGAACACGACCAGGAAGATCATCAGCGGGGCCTTGGCCTTGCCGAGCCGCATCTCCGTGCTCCGTCCGCCCTTGCCGCCGATCGTGGCGTAGCTCTTGCGGACGCCGACGATCCGCTGGTTCGCGAAGATGATCAGGGCAGCCAGCGCGATCAGGATGATGCTCATCGCGTAGCCGACGCCCTGCGGCGAGCCGTTGATGAAGTTCTTCATCTTGGTGGCCAGCGTGAAGTATCCGATGCGGTTGCCGAGGTTGGCGGCGACGCCGTAGGTACCGATGGCTTTGCTCAGCGTCATGACGATGGCCGACAGGACGCTCGGCAGCACCAGCGGGATGGTGATGGACTTCAGGATCTGGGGCTTGGTGGCGCCGCAGATCTCACCCATCTCTTCCAGTTCCGAATTGATGGAGCGGAGCGCCGACTGCACGTGGATGTACGAGAACGCGTAATAGTGCAGCGACATACATAGGACGATGGCGATGGGCCCGTAGGCGAGCCAGTCGGGGACGCTGATCCCCATGCCGGCCAGGAAGCCCAGCGAACCGGAGGTCTTGTTCCGGAACACGGCCAGCCACGCAAGGGATTTGCACCAGGACGGGATCATGTAGGGAATGACCACCAGCATGCCCAGAAGCTTCTTGCAGGGGATGTCCGTGCGGGCCACGAGCCAGCCGAGGACGCTGCCCAGCGGGACGCTGACGAGGACCGTCATGAAGCCGCAGAACAGGGAGTTCTTCAGCGGGCCCCACAGCGTGGCGCTCGCCATCTGTCCGACCAGAAGGTACTTCCAGTAGTACAGCGTGAAGTCGCCGACCTGCGCGCCCCGGATGCGGCGAAGTTCGCCCTTGGCCACCGTAAAGGTGGAGGCGATCATCTGCAGCAGGGGGATCACGATCAGGCAGAACAGAACGATCAGGCTGATGGCGACGATCAGGTTGAAGGGGTTCTTTACCACGCCAAGGAACTGGTTCTTCAAACGAGTCTTGTTGAACGGCCTGCGTGGTTTCTTTGCTTTCACTTTTCCGTACTCTCCTTTCCCGCCCATACCGGGAGTCCCGCTGCCGCTGCCCGAGGAGGAGGGTCAGTCCTTCGGGGTCGGCGGCAGATTTGACAGAGGGTCTCTTTCCGGGAACTCTTTCCGCTTTTGCTGTTCCGGAATTACGAACACGTTTCCGTAAACAGTTTCTTTGAAATTAGGATACCATATTTGACGCACTTGTCAAGAGAATCTTTGTTTTTTCTGTGTTTTTTGTCAAAACAGGTAACATTCTCTGCCGGTCGCCCGCTGTCGAAATTGCGGTCATCAGCAGTTTTTCGGCACGGATTCGAGGGCTTTCGGCGGAAATTTCCGGAAATTTCCGTTCAGGATATAGCCAAACCACGTCATGATTTGCGCAAAATGAAAGGCGGGGACACTGCCGTTTCGGCAGCATCCCCGCTTCTTTCGAGCATTGGGCCGGATTTGTGACCGGTCGTGTGGAATGTTCTGTTTTTTATGCTGTTTACTTATACAGTTCCGGCTTTTCGATCGTATCGACCTTCAGGAACTGCGAGGTGCCGCGGGACGCGTTCAGCGCATCGCCCGCCACGCAGGCCACGTAGCCGTCCCAGGCCGACGGCCCGGTGAGATGGCCGGCATGGACCGACTCGACCC
>CACXFD010000068.1 GCA_902766845.1 uncultured Lachnospiraceae bacterium
AGAGAGCATCTCGGTGAACGTCAGGCCCAGCTTCTCTCCGCCGGTGCAGCGGGTGATGCAGGACGTGTCGATGCCGCGCTCGTTGAAGTAGTCTACGACATAATCACCGAACTGGTCATCCGAGACCTTGCCGATGAAACCGGCCTTCAGGCCGTGCTTGGTCACGCCGACCGCGATGTTCGCGGGAGATCCGCCGACGAACTTCTCAAAATGGTGCACGTTCTTCAGCGGCTTGAATTCTTCCTTGACCTCATCACAGTAGGCGGGGTTGAAATCGATCGCGACGCGGCCCAGCAGGATCAGGTCCAGGGGGCGGGTCTGGTCAAACTCCACATAAGGCATGTGTCATAACCTCCCTTGTCTCTTCCGGCCCGCTCCGGGCGGACCGTGACGTACTTTTTTCTACGGTGTATCATAGCATGGCCGGGTGGGGCTTTCAAGTCTTTGCGGCCCGAAAGTCACAAAAAATCATACCGACTTACCAAAAAGATACCAACATTTGTGCACTGCTTTTCGTATGCCGGCGCGGCGTGCCGGCAGGGCTGCCGGCCGGTCTGTCCGGATCCAACGGCCGGCCCCACGGCCGTACGGCGGCATTTTCCCGCCGCATCGTCCGGCCGGCCGCGTCACTCGCTGAGCAGCCAGACGATGCGGACCTGCGCGGTCCGTGTGAGCTCGGCCGGCTTGAGCCGGTCCGTCCGGTCATGCGGCGCAGCCCCGAATGCTTTGGCCATGCGCAGCATCGGCACGGCTCCGTCCCCGGTCTCTTCCTCCGCCTCCTCGGCGTATTCCTCCGTACCGGACAGGTTCGCGGAATCGACGCCGATGATCTCCTTCTCCATCGATACCGCGAGAAGCTCCGCCTCCGCGCGCGACCGGGCGATGGCCTCCTTCAGCAGCTCCCTGCGGATCTCCTCTTCCGACGACAGTTCGAACGAGGTCTCCATCGACACATGCGCGAAGTCCGATTCGATCACGTCCCGCACCGCGCCGAGCGTCTCCGTGTCCGCCGGCAGGTCCAGGCGCAGCGCCTTATACGAGACATATACGTTCTTTTCCGACCGGTAATTGCTCTCCTGGCTGATCCGGTCCGTCTCCAGAAAAATCTGTTCCGGAGCCAGGCCGCCCTGCTCGAGCACCTGCAGCAGTTTTTCGCACTGGCGCGTGGTGGCCGCCGACGCTTCCGCCGCGGTGTCCTTCTCCTCGCGCAGCTCCAGCCGCACGCGGCAGCGGTCCGGCATGACCTTCTTCTCCGCGCGCCCGATCACCGTGATCTTACCCATGATGCCTCCTGTTCTCCGGCCCACGGCCGGTCCGATATGATCTCACTTGTCCGCGCCGGCTCACGGCCGGCCCTGCTGTTTCCGGCCCGCATGCCCGATGACGCGGCCGGCCGTTATGTTCTCACTTGTACGCGCCGGCCCCCGGCCGGCCGCGTTATCTTCCGAGTTTCTCCCGCGGGATATGGCAGTACCCGCCGGGGTTCTTGTCCAGATATTTCTGATGGTATTCCTCCGCGGGCCAGAACGCCGCGAGGGTTTTTCTTTCCACCGCGATCGGCCGGCCGATCCGCTCTTCCACGCCGGCGCAGACGCGCCGGATCACGGCCAGGTCTTCCGGATCCGCGGGCTCTTCCCAGTAGATGCCGGTCCGGTACTGGACGCCGGCATCGTGTCCCTGCCGGTTGACCGAGACCGGGTCGATCACGTCAAAATACAGGGCGAGCAGCTTCTCGAGCGGCAGGCGGGCCGGATCATAGGTGATCTTCAGCGTCTCGGCATGGCCGGACCCGCCGCAGACGTCCTGATAGGAGGGCACCGCGGTCCGCGCGGCGTCATCGTCCCCGTTCGCGTAGCCGACCTGCGTCTCCTCCACGCCGTCGAACTGGTCAAAATAGGCCTGGACGCCCCAGAAGCAGCCGCCGGCCAGCCAGATCGTGCGAAGTTCCTTTCCGTTCTCCATCAAAATGATCCTCCTTTTTCTCCCACAGCGGGCGGCATCGTCTCGCTCACGGCCGCGGCGCCCAGGACCAGCACGGCGCCGATCCACCCCTCGGGCGGCATCGGCCCCCGCGCGTCACGCCGCAAAAGGCCGCTTCTATTTTACTAAAGAGGCGTTTCCCGCGTCAATCCCCGAATGCGGCCATCGGGCCGGCGGCGCGCCCCGGTCCGCCGATGTGAAGGAAAAGCCGTCCGGATACGAAAGAGGCCGGATACAAAAAAGGCAGCGGACACATCGGTCCTCTGCCTCATTTATACGGTCTTCTGCCTGTGCCGTCCCGGCCGGCCTTCCGGCCCCCGGCCCGCACGGTCTCAGTACGCCTCGATGTTCACGACCTGCACGTCTCCGACCTCGCACGGCAGGATGGTCTGCGCGAAGGCCGCGAAGCGCTCCGCGCCGTCGCTGACGCAGAAGCGGTGATGCAGGGCCGCACCCTGCGGCCCCTGCCCGGCCGTCTTCGTTTCCTGCCCGGCCGGCTGCTCCTTCTCTCCGGCCGCGTCCGCATCGCCGGCCGCGTCCGCGGCTTCCCCGCGCAGCAGGCCCAGCCGGCCCAGCTCCGCCTTCAGCGCGACGGCCGTCTCATAGGCCGGATTGATCAGTTCCACGGTATCGCCGAGGATGCGCCGGAACGTGGACCGCAGCAGCGGATAGTGCGTGCAGCCCATGATCAGCGTATCGATCTTCTCTTCCATCAGCGGGGCCAGGTAGCGCCGGACGATCTCGTCCGTCACCGGGTCGTGCAGCATGCCCTCCTCCACGATCGGGCAGAGCAGCGGGCACGCGCGCGGGATCACCGTGGCCTGCGGGGCCAGCCGCTGCAGCATCTGCTCGTAGATGCCGCTGTGCACCGTGGCCTCGGTGCCGATCACGCCGATGCGGCCGGTCCGGCTGACCATGGCCGCCATGTGGGCGCCGGGCTCCACCACGCCCATGACCGGCAGCTCCTCTTCCTCGCGGATGGCCGGCAGGGCCAGCGCGGACGCGGTATTGCAGGCCACCACGATGGCCTTGACCTGCTGTGTCTTCAGGAAATGCACGATCTGGCGCGCGTAGCGCAGCACCGTGGCCGGCGTCTTGGAGCCGTACGGCACACGGGCCGTATCTCCGAAATATACGATCTCTTCCCCGGGGATCTGGCGCATGACTTCGCGCACGACGGTCAGGCCGCCGACGCCCGAGTCAAAGATGCCGATCGGGGCGTTTTTCATCGACTTCTGATCCATGGACGGTCACCGTTCCTCCGCAAGCGCGATCAGCCGGGCCACCAGGTCCGTCAGCTTGACGCCGCGCGCGGCCCACAGCTGCGGATACATGCTGATGGCCGTGAAGCCGGGCATCGTGTTGATCTCGTTGAAGACCACGCTCCCGTCCTTTTCGCAGAAGAAGTCCACGCGCGCGAGGCCGAAGCCGTCCACCGCGCGGAAGACCGCCAGCGCCGCTTCGCGGATCTTTTCCGTGGCGCCGCCCGGCAGGACCGGGTCCGTCACGGTCTGCGAAGCCGCGTTGTAATACTTGGCGTCAAAATCATAGAAGGCCGCGTCTTCGGCCGCAAGGATCTCGCCCACGCCGGAAGCGGACACGCCGCTGTGGCCGCCGAGCACCGCGCATTCGACTTCATGTCCCACGATGGTCTCCTCCACGAGGAGCTTGCGGTCATGGCGGAACGCTTCCTCGAGGCCCGCCAGCAGCGAGGCGCGGTCCTCGGCGCGTGTCACGCCCTTGGACGATCCCGCGTTGCAGGGCTTGATGAAGACCGGGTACGCAAAGGCCTTTTCGACCGCGTCGGCCGCGGCCTCCGGCTCCGTCTCTTCGCGGCGGAAGGCCAGATAGCGGGCCTGGCGCACGCCGATCGCCTCCAGGGCGTCCTGCACCACAAGCTTGGTGTACGCCTTATCCATGGACACGCTGCTCGCGAGCACGCCGCAGCCCACGTACGGGATCCGCGCGAGCTCCAGGATCCCCTGGACCGTTCCGTCCTCGCCGTACAGGCCGTGCAGGACCGGGAAGACCGTGTCCACCCAGACCGTGCGGGTCCGTCCGTTCTCCGTCACGTACAGGCCGTGGTCGTTGGCGTCCGGTGAGAGGACCGCGCTGACCTCGCTCTCCCGCCACGTGCCGTCCTCCATGGACGCCAGCGACGGGGCCAGGAGCCACCGGCCTTCGCGCGTGATGCCGACCAGCAGCACGTTCCAGACGGACGTGTCGATGGCGCCGGCCACGGTCCGCGCCGAGATGCAGGAGATGTCGTGCTCCGAGGATTGGCCTCCGAAGAGCACCGCGATCACTTTTTTATCTGCCATCAGGTTTTGCCTTTCTGATCTGAAAACATGATTTGTCCGCGCTCCGGGCGGCTTCCGTCCGGCCGCCTCCGCGCCCGCGCCCGGGCACAGACTGTTACATTATAGCATGTCTGCGCGGAAATGCAAAACCATTTCACGCGGAGGGGGAAAAGCCCTTTCATCCCTTGACATCCGGCCCGCACGTGCTACAATAACCGATGGTTGTAAGCGTTTACACGCTTTCCGGCCATCCGGCAGCTCGCTGCCGGGGCATCTTTCCGAAACCTCTTTCAAAACACCGGGCTCCGGCCACAGGAGGTGATCCCGATCAACATCTACGATGTTTCCAAAGCCGCAGGCGTATCCATCGCCACCGTCAGCCGCGTACTGAACGGGGCGCCCCACGTCAGCGAGAAGACGCGCCGCAAGGTCCTGTCCGTGATGGAGGAGCTGGGCTACACGCCCAACATGTTCGCGCGGGGCCTCGGCCTCGGCACCAGCCGCACGATCGGCGTCCTGTGCACGGACACCTCGGACCTGTACCAGGGCCGGGCGGTCTTTTATCTCGAGAACGAGCTGCGCGCGGAAGGCTATATGGCCATCCTGTGCTGCACCGGCCGCGACCTGGAGAATAAGCAGAACGCGGTCCGCCTGCTGCTCGCGCAGAAGGTCGACGCGCTGATCCTGGCCGGATCGCGCTACATCGAGCCCATCGAAACGAACAACGCCTACATCCGCGAAGCCGCGGAGCAGGTCCCGGTGGTCCTGATGAACGGGAGCCTGGCCGGGGAGAACCTCTACAGCATCTGCTGCGACGACCGCAGCGCCGTCTACAACGCGGTGCGGGCCCTGCTGGCCCAGGGGCGCCGGCAGATCCACTACCTTTACACCAACCACTCTTCGAGCGGGAACAAAAAGCGCCGCGGGTATGAGCTCGCGATGGAAGACGCAGGCCTGTCCTTTGAGGAGAAGGAGCACTACTGCCGCAAGGACATCGCCGCCGCGCAGGAGACGCTCGCGCAGCTGCACGAGCAGGGCGTGCCGATGGACGCCGTGGTCACGAGCACGGACGCGCTGGCCGTGGGCGCGGTCAAGTTTGCGGCGCGCGCCGGCCTCTCGATCCCGAAGCAGCTGGCCGTGATCGGATACGATGACACGCAGTTCGCGCAGTGCACGCAGCCCGAGATCACGAGCATCGACAGCCGCGTGGACTATCTGTGCCACATGACCGTGAAGCTCCTGATGGAAGTGCTGGCCGGGCAGGACGCCCCGACCCGCACCGACCTGCCGGCCCGCCTCGTGGTCCGCGGGACCACGGATTTCGAGAACTGACCCGCTTTTCCACACCCAGGGAAAAACCATTTTCACATATCCACTAAAAAGGAGAAAGAACCACATGAAACCGTTTATGGACAAGGATTTCCTGCTGTCGACCGACACCGCGAAGCATCTGTTCCACGACTTCGCCGAGAACATGCCGATCCTCGACTATCACTGCCACATCAATCCGCAGGAGATCCGCGAAGACCGCAAATTCGACAACATCACGCAGGTCTGGCTGGGCGGCGACCATTACAAATGGCGCCAGATGCGCACCAACGGCGTGGATGAATATTACATCACGGGCGGCGCGTCCGACCGCGAAAAGTTCCAGAAGTGGGCGGAAACGCTGGAGCTGGCCATCGGCAACCCGCTCTATCACTGGAGCCATCTGGAGCTGCAGCGCTACTTCGGCTATCACGGCGTCCTGAACGGCGATACGGCCGAGGAGGTCTGGAACCTCTGCAACGAAAAGCTCCATCAGGACGATTTCTCGGTCCGCAACCTGATCCGCCGCAGCGGCGTGCGCCTGATCTGCACGACCGACGACCCGGTGGACAGCCTCGAGCACCACATCGCCCTGAAGAACGATCCGACCTTTGACGTGCAAGTCCTGCCGGCCTGGCGTCCGGACAAGGCGCTGAACATCGAAAAGCCCGAATTCACGTCCTACATCGCGAAGCTGGCCGAGGTCAGCAGCCTGCCCGTGGGCAGCTTTGCGCAGCTGAAGGAAGCGCTGAAGGACCGCATGGACTTCTTTGCGTCGCTGGGCTGCTGCGTCTCCGACCACGCCCTCGAGTACGTGATGTTCTATCCGGCCTCCGAGGAAGAGATCGAGCGCATCTTCGCGAAGCGCCTGGCCGGCGAAGAGCTGACCTATGACGAGAAGCAGGCCTACAAGACCGCGTTCATGCTGTTCGTGGCGCGCGAGTATCATCGCCGCGGCTGGGTCATGCAGCTGCACTACGGCTGCAAGCGCGACAACAACGTCTTCCGCTATGAGCAGATGGGTCCGGACACCGGCTACGACTGCATCAACAACTACGCGCCGAGCGCCCAGATGGCGGACTTCCTCAACGCGCTGAGCGCGACCGACGAGATCCCGAAGACCATCCTCTACTCGCTGAACCCGAACGACAACGAGTCCATCGGCACGATCCTCGGCTGCTTCCAGGACAGCACCGCCGTGGGCAAGCTGCAGCAGGGCGCGGCCTGGTGGTTCAACGATCACAAGCAGGGCATGACGGCCCAGATGACGAGCCTCGCGAACCTGAGCCTGCTCGGCAACTTCATCGGCATGCTGACCGACTCCCGGTCCTTCCTGTCCTACACCCGTCACGAATACTTCCGCCGCATCCTGTGCGAGCTGCTGGGCAGCTGGGTCGAGAACGGCGAATATCCAGCCGATGACAAAGCTCTGAGCAAGATCGTCAAGGGCATCTCCTACAACAACGCCGTGCGCTACTTCGGGTTCGATCTCGAGGAGGCGTAAGGAACGCACCCGGTCCCGCGCCGGATCTGCCGTATTACATCGCCGGCTCAGCGCCGGGAACCGCCCTCCGGGTGGCTCCCGGCGCTTTTTTGCTGTGAATCGGTAATGTTGTCTATATGCGAAGGCTTTATCTGACCCATCAAAAAAAGTCAGACAATGTCTGACTTTTTGACATGGAGCCATTATATCGAACGATCAAAGATCGATGATTTGCTCGAACGCTCTTTTTATGAAAAAGAGAGACACCGAACCGATCGGCATTATTCTCGGCGCATATCAGGGTAAACTGGTCATGCATAATTCAGGAGATTTATGCGCAGTGAAGAAAATGACAAGTAAAGAAGTCCCGGGACCGACCGGTCCCGGGACTTCTTTACAGCAGCGCCGGCTCAGCCCACGATAACCTGTCCCTTGGCCTCGGGATCGTCCATGATGATCTCGCCGACAGCCGGGACCGTGATCACGCCGCTTCGCGGGTTCTTGATGCTGTCGATCGGCGCGGTCAGCGAGGCGTCCACCTCGGAGCGCTCGAAGGACAGATCGGTCCCCTCCATGCGGCAGTTCACGAGCTTCAGTCCCTTGCAGTAGCACAGCGGCTGCGTGCCGATGATCGTGCAGTTCTCGAACGTCACGTTCTCGCAGTACCAGGCCAGGTACTCGCCCTTGATCACGCTGTCCTTCACGGTCACGTTCTTCGCGTGCCAAAACGCGTCCTTGGTATCAAAGCGGCAGTTCTCGAACGTCGAATCCGTGATGTACTGGAACGAATATTTTCCCTTCAGCGTCACGTTCTCGAAAACCAGATGATCCGACCGCAGCATGAAGTATTCGCTCTCCGCGCTGCTGTCCTTCATCCGGATGCCGCGCACCGACCAGCCGAATTCCGGCGAGACGATGTCGCTCCCCTCGATCTCCACGTCCGCGCATTCGCGCAGGGCCTTGATGCCGTGGAGCTTCGTGCCGCGGATCTTCACGTCCTCGTCATACCACAGCGCGGCGCGGCACAGCGGCGTCAGCTCGCAGTCCTCGATCACGAGATGCGTATTATGCCAGAACGGATAGCGCAGATTGAAATAGCTGCCGCGCACCGTCACGTCCCGGCTCTCCTTGAGCGCGCTCTCGCCGTCCGCGGGGCCGTCGAAGCGGCAGTTCATCACTTCCACGCCGCGGCTTCCGTACAGCGCGCGTTCTTCATCAAATGTCTGGTTCTCTACTCTGGTCATTCTCCGTCGTTCTTTCCTTCCGTGTCTTCCTTTGAATCTTCTTCCGGGCCCTCCCCGGGATCTGCCTCCGGGCCCGCTCCAGAATCTGCCTCCGGATCCTCGGCTGCGGTCCACGATGCCATGGCCGCGATCCTGCCGGCGCCCGCCTTCGGCGCGGGCGCCGTCCCCGGTGTCCCGGCCGTGCTCTTTGCCGCGCTCCCGGCCGCGTTTGCCGCGGCGGCCTTTGCTCCCGGCTCCGCGGCCTTTGCTTCCGGCTCCGCGGCCTCGGATGCGCTCTCGGCCGCGGCGGCCGCCGCGGCCTGCTCCTCCTTGACCTGCTTGTCGATCCGGTAGGCCAGCCAGAACAGGTATACGCCCGCACAGGCAAACAGCACCGCGGCCACGATGGCCATTTTGGACGCGCCGCTCATGGCTTCGCTCACGAGGCCCGCCACCACCAGGGTCATGCAGGTCCCGCCGATCACCGGCGTCTGGGCCTCCCGGGCCAGACGCGTGTATGTCTTCGGTCTCTTCTCCTTAGCCATGCGGCTCGCCTCCGGTCCGTCAGATCTTCTTTCCGCTTCCGCCTTTGCCGGCCTTGACCACGCGGGTCTGCGGGCCGGGCTTCTTCGCCTTGGCCTGCTGCACCTTTTCACGCGCGGCGGCGGCCGCGGCGGCGGCCTTCTTCTTGATGATCTTCAGCTCGCGCTGCGCCGCGTACGGC
>CACXFD010000069.1 GCA_902766845.1 uncultured Lachnospiraceae bacterium
ACCGGCTGCTCTGCATGCTCCCGCTGAGCCACGTGTTCGGTTTCGTATGCGGGCTCCTCTGGGGACTGTCCTGCGGGGCGTGCGTCGCGCTGGGGCGCGGAGCCCGTCACTACGCGGATGACTGCGCGTTTTATGAGCCGACGGCGCTGTCCGCCGTTCCGCTGCTCTGGGGCTTTTTGCTGAAGAACCGGGCCCTGGGCCCGCGGCTGCGGCTCGTGCTGATCGGCGCGGGGGACTGCCCGGCACCGCTCCTTGCCGCCGCGCGGCAGCTCGGCATCCGGCTCTCCTTCGGCTACGGCCTGACGGAAACGAGCTCCGGGATCGCGCTGAGCCTCGGGGACGATCCGTACGCGATGACGGTCTGTCCGGATGACGAGGTACGGATCGCTCCGGACGGGGAGATCCTGGTCAAGGCTCCGACCTGTGTGATGCAGGGCTATTATAAAGATCCGGAGAGCACGGCGGCCGCGTTCGACGCCGGCTGGCTCAAGACCGGCGACCTCGGCCGGACCGGCCCAGACGGCCGGCTCTTTGTCACGGGCCGCAAAAAAGAGATGCTGGTCCTTCCGGACGGCACCAAGATCTTCCTGCCGGAATATGAAGCCGCGCTGTCGGCCCGGCTCGGGACCGAGGAACTGGCCGTCGGGCTGGGCCCGGACGGCCGCCTGTGCCTGGTCCTCGGAGAATGGAAGGGCGGAGACGAGCGGACCGTGCTCGAAACGATCCGTCCGGTCATGGAGCAGCAGCCGCGGGGGCGTCAGATCGCCCGCGTGCGCCTGGAGCCGGGCCCGCTGCCGCGTACGGCCACCGGGAAACGGAAGCGCTGGGAGATCCGGTTCGACTGACGGCCGGAGGACCAAAGATAACGGACGCGGACGGGTACGGACGGCGCGGACGGCGCGGACGGGAAAAGGATGAATACGGGCCGGACAGGCTTCGGACGGGACCTGCCGCGGAAGCGTCCGGCTGCAGATACAGAAGAAAAGAAGGCGGAGAAGAGCATTATGATCACACGGGAAGAGATCCTGGACAGAACGAGGGATATCATCTACGAATCGGCTCCGGAACTGGAAGGCGTGCCGCTTGAGGAGAGCACGGTCATCAACACGGATACCGGCATCGATTCGATGGGCTTTACGCTGATCATCTGCCGGCTGGAGGCGGCGTTCGACGTCCGCATCCCGACGCGGAAATGGCAGAAGCTGTCCAGCCTGAAAGACGTGGTGGACGCCATCGAAAAGCGGCTCCCGAAGGATTGAGCTATGTACCGGAAAACGCATACGCTGCTCAGCTCCGATGTGGACGCCTCGCGGCGCCTTCGACTGTCGGCGCTGCTGACGATGCTGCAGGAGGCGGCCATCGCGCATACGACGCAGATCGGCATGGGGCGGGAGAAGACGCTGGACCGGGGCCTTCTCTGGATCGTGACGCTGCAGCAGATCCGAGTCTTCCGTCTTCCCGTATATGACGAGACCGTGACGCTGGTCTCGTGGCCCGGCAAGACGATGCATCTGTATTTTCCGCGGTATTACCGGATGACGGACGCGGCCGGACAGACGCTTCTGGAAGGAGCGGCACTCTGGGCGCTGATGGACCGGAAGGACCGCCATATCGTTTTTCCGGAGGAACACGGTATCCGGATCGAAGAAGAGGCGGAGGAGACCGGGCCGCAGCCTGCGCTGCCTGCCCCGCCGCGCATGCCCGGACTGTCGCCGGCCGGAACGTTCACGGTCCCGTACAGCTATACGGACCTGAACAGCCACATGAACAATACGCGTTATCTGGATCTGGCGGAGGACCGGATGCCGGCTGCGCTCCGGGAGATGGACGTCACGGAGATCCGCACCGAATATGCCGCGGAGGCCTCGGCCGGAGAGACGATCGGGCTTCAGACGGCGGAGGAGAAGGACGGGTTTGCCATGGCCGGTTTTTCCGAAGACGGCCGGCGCCTGTTCCGGTTGATGCTCCGCTTTGCCTGATCCGGAGGGAGGCGCCGCTGCGCGGCAGCAGGAGGAAGCGGCAGACAGGCCGGATGCCCGACGAGGAAGCCGGATATCTGCTGCAAATTCCGGATGCGGACGCGGGAGCCGGCCGTTGAGAGTCATATACAGGAGCCTTGAACCGACATGGAGAATGAATATTCGCTGATCCGATGCCCCAACTGCGGGGCGGAGCACAGCATCCATCTGCCGAAGTGCCCGTACTGCGGAACCATCAATCCCGAGGGCGCGGAGGAAGCGTATCTGGATAAGCTGGAGCAGACGCGTCAGGACCTTGATGAAGTCGACGACCTCGCAAAGCAGGAAGTTCGGTCGGAGGTGAAGGCCGGCGCCGGGAAGGCCGTCAAACGCGTGATTCTGGCCGCGGTCATCCTGCTCGTGCTGGCCGGCGTGTATCTGCTCACGGACCGGATCCTCTCCGGAGGACGGTCGGAATATGAACTGACGGAACAGGAGATCGCGTGGCAGCGGGAGGCGTTTCCCGAGCTGGACCGTCTCTACGAGGCGGGCGATCTGGAAGCCGCGGCCGGACGGCTGCAGGAGTACAGTGCGCAGAATCATCGGGTCTGGGACTGGAGCCATTACACGTTTCTCGAATGGTATGACAACTACCGGCGGACGCAGGAACACCTGCAGGAGCTGACGGAGAAGCAGTCCTGTTCGGAACTGCTGGCCGGGCTGCTCGTGTTCGGCACGTTCCGGTTCTATTACCGGGATTACGCGCCGGAACAGGGCGTGTCGCTCTCGGAGGGAGATATCGCCCGGCTGGACGGGTACCGGGAAGAGCTCGTGACGGCCATCCACGACCGGCTCGGCTTTACGGATGAACAGATGGAAGCGTTCCGGGCGGACGTGTATGATGAATACAATGTGCTGAATTATAAAAAGTGCGAGAAACTCGGAAAACAGTACCGCGGTTCGTTCCGCTGACGGAGCGGATGCGCGGGTGCGGGGAAAGAAAGAATGAAATGCAGTTACTGCGGAAGCAGCCTTCAGATCGAAGATGAAAAATGCCCCCATTGCGGGGCGCCTAATCCGCATTATATCCGGCACAGGCAGGATATGCGCGCGTATGAACAGGATTTCGAGAGCACGAAGAGCGAAGTCCTGGAGAATACGTCGCGTCTCGGGCGGCGCACGGTCCGTATCGCGGTGACCGCGGTTCTTGTCGCCCTCTGCGCCGTCGCGTTCGTGCTGTGCCTGATGGGTGACGACATCCGCTACGCGCGGCAGGAGAAGCAGATCGTACGGGACCGCGCGGTCCACGAATCACAGCTTCATGACTATATGGACCGGACGGATATCCTGGGCCTGTATGAATACGCGAGCAGCCATCGGCTCACCTATACGGAGGCAATGCGGGAGTACGACAAGGTCTTCTCGGCGTCGATGTATTACCGGTACGTCTACGAATATACGATGGAGCTCATGACCGAAGGTGTGAACGAGAGATACGAGTCGGTGGGCCAGCGCTGTGAATCGATCGCCAAGAGCGCGCTCAGCGTCTATGAGACCCGGACGCCGCAGACCTATGATAAGCCGGAAACGTATGAAGGAGAAAAGGGGGAGTACCTGGATCGCGTCGTTTCGCAGACGGAATTGATCCTGCGCGGATACTTCCATCTGACCGAGGAAGAGACAACCGGGATTCCGGAGATGACGCATTCGCGGCTGGCTGTGCTGCTGGAGGAGGGACTCGCGAGATGAAGAGACAGAAAACGTCCGGGAAACGCTTCTCGCTGTTTGGCCTTCTGGTGACGCTGCTGAGTTTTCTGCTGGTGGCCCTGCTCGTGACCGCCGCGGTCCGCAGCCGTCCGCGCAGCTATGAGTATAAAGCCGAGCCTTCCGCGATCCTGTATGATCTGCAGAAGGGGCGGTACGTGTCCGCGCTGGACAGTGTCCGTGGGAACCGGGCCATGGGCATCGATGAGACCGTGAACGCGGACTATGCCGCTCCGTACGCGGCCTGCGATTATTTTGAGGCCTGCTCGTATTACGAGGCATGCCGGCGCACCGGTGATGCGGCCGGAGCGTCCGTTTACGAAGCGAAGATGAACGCGGCCTATGAGAATATGGGAACGCTTCAGTTCATGGCGCAGGAGATCCGGGACGCGCTGGAGCAGACCGGACGCGCCGGTGAAGACGGTGCGGCGGAGATGGGCACCGGTGAGAAATGAAGCCGCGTCGGCGGGCGCCGTATGGCCGTCAATAATTCAGGAAAGGGCAGATCCTGCCCTTTCTTTTTTCTTTTCAATCGAAGCCCGATGTGATATACTTTTTGTAATATGCGGGATTGCGGCCGCCGGCCGTCCCGCCTTGCCGGAGGAGATCATTCGCGATGCCGCAGGAGACGGTCTTTCCCATGAACTTGAATACGGTCTGCATCGCCGGAGTCGGCGCCATCGGAGGAATCCTGGCCTCGATGCTGTGCCGCGCGTATCCCGGAAAGGTCGCGCTGATCGCCCGCGGAGAGCGGGCCAAAGCGCTGCGGGAGCACGGCGCGGTCATGCACAGCGAGTTTTACGGGGAAGTCGAAGGCAGACCGGGGCGGATCGTGCCGGACGGACGGGATCTGGAGCTCCAGGACCTGATCTTCGTCTGCGTCAAGAACTATTCGCTCGATTCGATCGCGGAAAGCATCGCGCCCTGCGTCGGGCCGGAGACCGTGATCGTACCGGCCGTGAACGGCGTGGAGGCCGGAGACCGCATGCGCCGGCTGTTCCCGCAGGCCATCGTCTGCGATTCGGTCATGTATACGACGACCGGCGCGAATCCGGACGGCTCGGTCACGCAGAACGGGGCCTATACGCATATGTTCATCGGGGCGCCGGAAGGCGACCGGCGCGCGCAGGAAGCCGCGGAGCGTGTGGCCGCCCTGCTTACGAGCGCGCGGTTCGATGCCCGCCCGACCCGGGAGATCCGGAAGGAGATCTGGGGCAAGTTCCTGCTGAACTGCGCGTTCAATACGATCACGGCCCGGTATCTGGTCTGCAACGGGGACATACGCCGCTCCGAGGACATGATCCGGGACGCGCGGGCCATTCTGGAGGAGACCTACGCGGTCAGCTGCGCGGAAGGCGTGGGCCTGCCGGAGGATATGCCGGATCAAAAGATCCACTTTATCCTGTCCGGCCAATCGGAAAAAGCCACCAGTTCGCTGCGGCGGGACGTGGAAGCGCATCGCCCCGCGGAGATCGACGCCTTTTCCGGAGCCGTGATCCGCAAGGCGCATGCATACGGCATCCCGGTCCCGGTCACGGAACGGTATCACCGGGAACTGACACAGATCATTGAATCGTATACCCGCTGATCGTCGGCGCTCATTCGGGAGAGACCATGGAGAAGAAAAAGAATCGTCTCGGCATCATCCAGCAGGTCACGATCCTGTTCGTGATCGGGATCCTGGTGTCCGGCGTCCTGACCTACGCGGTCCAGCGCCGGCTGTCGGAGCAGGCCGTCATCGATCAGACGGAGCAGATGGGCCGCCAGACGGCCGGCGAGGTGCGGGATTCGATCCGCGAGTTCCCGGCCTCGGACTGGCTGCTCCGCTACTGGACGGATCACGCCGATGACCTGAGCATCGAATACGATAAGGAATTCACGGACGCCACGGTCACGGAAATGAAGTGCCGGATCCTGACGATCAACCATCCGAACACCCAGCTGCGGTACGTCACGGAGAAGGAGCTGGAGACCTGGTCCGAGCACGACCGGCAGTGGTACGCGGAGATCGCCTATTCCTGGCTGATCACGCGCATCAACCATATCAAACGCAACTATCAGATCAGCTTCCTGTTCGGCGTCGTGACGCAAGAGCCGTACACCGAGCAGCTCTTCCTGTTCAGCGCGGCGGATGAGGGCGCGACGCGCGGCCGCCATTACGAGGACGTCTATCCGCTCGGGACCACGGTCACCGTGGATGAGAGCCTGCAGGAAGCCATGCGCAGCGCGGTCCGGCAGGATTCGCACCTGGCCGACGCCGGCAATTACGCGGACTGTTATGAGTACATGTGCAGCCTGGACGGGGACCGGCATCTGCTGATCGGCATGACCTATGACCTGACGACGCTCCGGGCAAACGTATCGGCCCAGACCGGACGCGGCACGCGCTTCGCGATGCTGTGCCAGCTCGCCCTGTCTGCGATCTGCCTGCTCCTGATCTATTTCTACGTGCTTCGGCCGCTCAAACGCGTCGAGTACAACATCCGCCAGTACCAGCAGACCAAGGACAGCGCGGCCGTTGCGGAAGACCTGGCGCAGGTCCATCCGTCGAACGAGATCGGCCAGCTGTCGGAGGATATCGTGAGCCTGACGCGCGAGATCGATGACCATGTCGCGCGGATCGGCGCCATCACGGCGGAGCGCGAGAGGATCAGCACGGAACTGGAGCTGGCCTCGGCCATCCAGGAATCGATGCTCCCGAACGTCTTTCCGGCATTTCCGGACCGCCGTGAATTCGAAGTGTACGCGATGATGGATCCGGCCAAGGAGGTCGGCGGGGATTTCTATGACTTCTTCCTGATCGATGACGATCATCTGTGCCTGACCATCGCGGACGTGTCCGGCAAGGGCGTGCCGGCCTCGCTGTTCATGATGGCGGCCAAGATCCATCTCGCGAACTACGCGAAGACCGGCCATTCACCGGCACAGATCCTGCAGAGCGCGAACGAGGCGATCTGCGCCAACAATAAGATGGAGATGTTCGTCACGGTCTGGATCGGGATCCTCGAGATCTCCACGGGACGGCTC
>CACXFD010000070.1 GCA_902766845.1 uncultured Lachnospiraceae bacterium
CCCGGACCCGTATGATACTGAAACGGCTGCGCCGCGGCCGGCTGTCCTGCGTCTTCCGAGCGTCAGCCCCGGAAATAGCGGACGCCGCTCTCGAACAGCTTCATGTCCTGCTCGCCCGTGATGTTCTGTGCCACGCCCGGTCCGCGCCGTTCGCTGTGGCCCATCTTGCCCAGCACCCGGCCGTCGGGGCTCAGGATGCCTTCGATCGCATGATAGGAACCGTTGACGTTCCATTCATCGTCCATCGTGACCGTGCCGTCGGGCGCGCAGTACTGCGTCGCGATCTGGCCGTTTGCGGCGAGCTTCTTCAGCCACTCCTCCGACGCCACGAACCGGCCTTCGCCGTGGGAGGCGGGGATGGTATAGACCCGGCCGGGCTGCGTGCCCATGAGCCACGGCGATCTTCCCGAGACCACTTTGGTGTAGACCATGCGGGAGATGTGCCGGCCGATCGTGTTATACGTCAGCGTCGGCGCGTCCGCGTCCTGCGTATGGATCTCTCCGCCCGGCACGAGGCCCAGCTTGATCAGGGCCTGGAAGCCGTTGCAGATGCCGAGGATCAGTCCGTCGCGCTCCGTCAGGAGCTTCGTCAGGGCCTCCTTCAGCGTCTCGTTGCGGAAGACCGTCGCGAAGAACTTGGCCGAGCCTTCGGGCTCGTCACCGGCGGAGAAGCCGCCCGGGAACATCACGATCTGGGCCTTGCCGATCTCTTCTTCAAATACGCTGACCGAGTCGCGGATGTCCTGTTCCGACAGGTTCCGGAACACGCGCACGACCGGCTCCGCGCCGGCGCGCTCGAACGCGCGCGCCGAGTCGTATTCGCAGTTGGTGCCCGGGAAGACCGGGATAAAGACCCGCGGCCGGGCCACGCGCTCACGCGCGGTATACACGTGATCCGGCAGGACCAGCGGCGCGTCCACGCGCACGGCCGGCGCTCCGGTATGAGCCGGGAAGACCTTTTCGAGCGGCTCCTGCCACGCGGCCAGCATCTGCTCCAGCGGCAGCGGCCGAAGGCTCCAGCCGAGCTGCGGCTCCGCGGTCACGCAGCCGATCTCACAGACCGGCAGGTCCGCGGACGCTCCTTCCGGGATCTCTAGGACAAGGGCGCCCCAGGCCGGTGCGAACACCTCCGCGGCCGTGACGCCGTCATTCAGCCGGACGCCGAGGCCGTTGCCGAAGGCCATCTTGGGCAGGGCTTCCGCCAGTCCGAAGCGTCCCATCGCGTAGGCCGAGATCACGCGTCCCGCGGCGATCTCCTCATGCAGCTTCTGATACAGCTTCTTCTGCTCCGCGAGCAGCGGCCTGTCCTGTTCGTCATGTGCGCAGGCCAGCACGGCCAGGCGGCTCCCGGCCTTCTTGAGCTCCGGCGAGATCACGCAGCGGTCGTCGCCGACGCAGACCGCGAACGATACGAGCGTCGGCGGGACGTCGATGTCCTCGAACGTGCCGGACATCGAATCCTTGCCGCCGATGGACGGCAGGCCCAGCTCCATCTGGGCTTCGTACGCGCCCAGCAGGGCCGCGAACGGCTGGCTCCAGCGGGCCGGCTCCGCGCTCATACGGCGGAAGTATTCCTGGAACGTGAAGCGGATCTTCGAGACGTCTCCGCCGGCCGCCGCGATCTTCGCGACGCTGTCCAGCACTGCGTACATGGACCCGTGATACGGGCTCCAGGACGAAAGGACCGGATCAAAACCGTAGCTCATCATGGTCACTGCGTGACATTCTCCGCGCAGCACCGGGAGCTTGGCGACCATGGTCTGGATCTCGGACAGCTGGCGCACGCCGCCGTACGGCATCAGGACCGTGCCCGCGCCGATCGAGCTGTCGAACATCTCGACGAGGCCCTTCTGGGAGCAGACGTGCAGGTCCTTCATCAGGGCCGTCCAGCGCTCCGCGGCTTCTTCCTCCGCGACGGCCGGGCCCTGCAGCGGGCTGCCGTCCCGGTCCGGGATCTCCACGAAGACGTCCGCTTCCTGATGGGCGCCGTTGGTGTCCAAAAACGCGCGCGACAGGTCCACGATGCGCTGTCCGCGCCAGTCCATCACGAGGCGCGGCGATTCCGTCACCACGGCCACGCGCACGGCCTCGAGATTCTCCTCGGCCGCGTAAGCCATGAACTGCGCCTCGTCCTTCGGGTCCAGCACCACGGCCATGCGCTCCTGCGATTCGGAGATGGCCAGTTCCGTGCCGTCCAGACCTTCGTATTTCTTCGGGACCTTGTCGAGATCGATCAGCAGACCGTCCGCGAGCTCGCCGATGGCCACGGACACGCCGCCCGCGCCGAAATCGTTGCATTTCTTGATCAGATGGGCCACTTCCTCGCGGCGGAACAGGCGCTGGAGCTTGCGCTCGGTGGGC
The DNA here is from genome assembly GCA_902766845.1 of uncultured Lachnospiraceae bacterium. Taxonomy (GTDB): domain Bacteria; phylum Bacillota; class Clostridia; order Lachnospirales; family Lachnospiraceae; genus RUG11204. The sequence goes on from CACXFD010000070.1 coordinate 2,362, forward strand.
GCGTTGCCCTTCTGCACCTCCGCGCCGCAGGTCTCGATCGAGCTCTCGGTGTGGACCTTGGAGGAGCCCGTCGCGCCGCCGCAGCCGTCACGGCCGGTCCGGCCGCCCAGCAGGATGATCACGTCGCCGGGATCCGACGAAAGGCGCATGACCGCGCGCCGGGGCGCCGCGCCCACGACCGCGCCGATCTCCATGCG
>CACXFD010000071.1 GCA_902766845.1 uncultured Lachnospiraceae bacterium
ATGCAACTATGAATTGAAAAGAGCGTGCAGATAAGTTATAATAGAAAAGAATGTGAGATCAAACGCGTCTGCCGGCCCGCCAGGGCGTAGGCAGACAGTGCCATATCGGTAAGGAGACATGACGATGAGCAGAGTGCTGGCCATCGCAAATCAAAAAGGAGGCGTCGGAAAGACCACGACAGCGATCAATCTGTCGGCCTGTCTGGCAGACGAAGGGAAAAAGGTCCTGGTCCTGGACCTGGATCCGCAGGGAAATACGACGAGCGGCCTCGGCGTCGATAAGAACGGCGTCAGCGCCACGCTGTATGATGTCCTGATCGGTGACCGGGACCTCGCGGAGATCCTTGTGAAGGACGCGCAGCCCGGGCTGGACCTTGCGCCGGCAAACGTGGACCTGTCCGGGGCGGAGATCGAGCTGATCGGGATCGACCGCAAGGAGTTCCTGCTGAAGCAGCAGGCGGACCGCATTCGGGAGAATTATGATTTTATCATCATCGACTGTCCGCCGTCCCTGAACCTCCTGACGATCAACGCGCTGACGACCGCAGACGCGGTCCTGGTGCCGATCCAGTGCGAATACTACGCGCTGGAGGGTCTGTCCCAGCTGATCCATACGGTCCAGCTGGTCAAAACGAGGCTGAACCCGCGGCTCTCGATCGCAGGCGTCGTCTTTACGATGTATGACGCACGGACCAATCTTTCCCTTCAGGTCGTCGAGAACGTGAAGGAGAACCTGGATCAGCGCATCTATCATACGATCATTCCGCGCAACGTACGGCTTGCCGAGGCGCCCAGCCACGGCCTGCCGATCCACTTATACGATCCGCGCTCAGCCGGCGCGGAGGCCTACCGGGCGCTGGCCCGGGAAGTGATCGAACGGGAGGGACGATAATGGCTAAAGGAAGACTGGGCGGACTCGGCAAAGGTCTGGACTCTCTGATTCCGAAGACCGTGGAGATGCCGGCCGAGGCGGCCGGTACGCCGGGAACGGTCAAACTGCGGCTTTCGCAGATCGAACCGAACCGGAAGCAGCCGCGCAAGGAATTCAACGAGGAGGCGCTGGCGGAACTGGCGGAATCGATTCGCCGCTATGGCGTCCTGCAGCCGCTTCTGGTGCAGAAGGCCGGGGATCATTATGAGATCGTAGCCGGCGAACGCCGGTGGCGCGCGGCCCGCATGGCCGGAGAAAAGGAAGTGCCGGTCATCGTCTGTACCTATTCGGAGCAGGAGACCGCGGAGATCGCGCTGATCGAGAACCTGCAGCGGGAAGACCTGTCCCCGCTGGAAGAGGCGGCGGGCATGGATGCGCTGCTGACCGGGTACGGTCTGACACAGGAAGAACTGGGACAGCGGCTCGGCAAGAGCCGCAGCGCCGTGACCAACGCCCTGCGCCTTCTGAAACTTCCGGATTCTGTTCAGAAAATGGTAGCAGACGGACAGCTGACGGCCGGCCACGCGCGGGCGGTCCTGGCATTCGCGTCGCCGGAGGAACAGACGGCTGCGGCGGAGATGATCGTCCGGGACGGGCTGTCGGTCCGGCAGGCGGAGGACCTTGCGAAGACCGGCCTGCCCCGCCCCAAAGTGAGGGCGGAACGCCCCGCGGAGAGCGAGAGCGTGCGCCTTGCGTACCGGGACGCAGAAGAACGGCTGATGAAGGCGCTCGGGACCCGTGTCCGGATCCGCCGCAAAGGAGAAGCGGGCCGCATCGAGGTCGCGTACGGGTCACTGGAGGAACTGGAGCGCCTGATGGCCGTGCTGCAGCCGTCGTCCGCCGGCGCGGATCCTGTCGGCAGGAAAGCCGCGGAAGAGGGCGCAGAGCAGCCGTCCGAGGAGCCGCCGGCCATGCCGTCGTCCGCCCCGTCGGAAGAAGCGCCGGCTGCTGCGGAGCGCAAAGTCCCGAAGAAGAGCACCCGTGCCAGAAAGTGAGGCCTTTTTGTGGAAAACAGTATCCTGAACCGGCTGGGTTTTGATCCGGCCTATCTGCTGGCCGCGCTTTTTGCGCTGTGCCTGATCCTGCTGGCGGTGACGCTGATCTGTGTGTTCAAGCTCGGATCGCTGCGCCGGAAATATGAAAAGTTCATGAAGGGCCGCACGGCCGAGAACCTGGAAGAACTGGTCCACGCCCTGAACGAGGACGTGAAGAGCCTCAAGGCCGAGGACGCGGCCAACCGGGAAGCCATCCGTGCGCTGAACCGCACATCGGTCCGGTCGTTCCAGTACCGCGGACTGGTCAAATACAACGCATTTCCGGGCATGGGCGGTGAATCGAGCTTCGCGCTGGCGCTGCTGGACCGGGATAAGAACGGATATATCCTGAACTGCATCCACTCGAGGGAGGGCAGTTACCTGTATATCAAGGAAGTCGAGCGCGGCGAGGGCACGGTCCTGCTGGGCGTGGAAGAGGAAAAGGCGCTGCGGGCGGCCGAGAACAGCCGGTAAAGACCGCAGGGGAAGGCCGCCGAGCGCGGCTATCCGCAGCCGGAAAGCCGGCAAACGCGGCTATCCGCGGCCGGAAAACCGAAGAGCACGGCCGTCAGCAGCCGGAAGAACAGCCAAGAGCGGCCGGACGGCCGCTCTTTTTGCAAATCTTAAGAATCGTTTTTACGGTCTTTAAAGAAGGCCTGCTATAGTAAAGAAGCAAACGGCAGCGAAGCTGCGGGCGGCCGGTCCGGGAAACCGTGAGCAAACGGCGGAAGCGGTGAACCGGCAGCCGGCCGGGCCGGCGGGCCTGAAGGAGGAAGCGATGTACCGTGTACTGGTCTGCGACGACGACCGCGAGATCGTCGAGGCGATCGAGATCTATCTGAAGCAGGAGGGCTACGAAGTCCTGAAGGCCTATGACGGGATGCAGGCGCTCGAGATCCTGCGGAAGGAAACGGTCCATATGATCCTGATGGACGTGATGATGCCGAAGCTGGACGGGATCCGGGCCACGCTGAAGATTCGCGAGGAATCGGGGATCCCGATCATCATCCTGTCCGCCAAGAGCGAGGACACGGACAAGATCCTGGGCCTGAATATCGGCGCGGACGATTACGTGACCAAGCCGTTCCATCCGCTCGAGCTGGTGGCGCGCGTGCGGTCGCAGATCCGGCGGTACACACGCCTCGGCTCGATCCCGGAGGTCCCGGAAGGAAACGTGTATACCACCGGCGGCCTTTCGATCGATGACGACCGCAAGGAGGTCACGGTCGACGGGGAGCCGGTCCGGCTCACGCCGATCGAATACCAGATCCTGCTGTTTCTGACGCGGGGCGCGGGCAAGGTCTTTTCGATCCGCCAGATCTATGAGAACATCTGGAACGAGGACGCGGTCGGAGCGGAGAACACGGTGGCCGTCCACATCCGCCACATCCGGGAAAAGATCGAGATCGATCCGAAGGAGCCGCGGTACCTGAAGGTGGTCTGGGGCGTCGGGTACAAGGTCGAGAAGATCTGAAAGCGCGCAGACAGGGCCGATGAGAAGTCGGCGCAGGACGATACAGGACCGGCGCAGGACGATGCCGGACCGGTTCATGGCCGGCGCAGGACAGACACGGGACCGGCATGCTGCCGGTACGGGGAGCGAACATCATGGAAAAGACTCATTATAATCGAAACAAGGGGATCGCGACGGCGCTGCACCTTCTCAGCATCGTGCTGACCGCGGTCTGCGGAGCGGCCATCATCGGGGTGATGGAGGTCGTTTCGGGTACGGCAGACCCGCTGCAGCTGCAGGCGGATGCGGAAGCGCTCCGGGGCATGTCCCTGGTGTCTGTGCTGAGCAGCGGATTCTCCTTGGCGCTGTATGCCTATCTGCATCTGAAATGGCTGATCGCCGGGGCCGTGGTCGGCGCCGTGCTGTGGATCGGATCACTGATCGCGATGCTGCAGCTGGCGGGCCACCGGGACGGGCAGGACGGGATCTGCCTGCGGTTCTATGACCGCTGGTATCTGGAACCGTTCCTGATCGGAGGCGGGATCCTGCTTTTTGTGCTCGCGCAGGCGCTGTTTGAAAACCTGTTCGACAGCAGCGGCGAAGCGGCCCTGGCCGGCACGGCCATGGTGCTGTACCCGGCCGTGCTCGTGATCCTGCTCAGCCTCGTGCGGCGCGGGAAGGCCGGTACGTTCTTCTCCGGCACCCTGATCGCGGCCTGCGTTCGCGGGATCCGCCGCGCGGCCGCAGCCGCGGAAAGCTGGGGGACCGACGCGCGTCAGGGGGAACGCCGGATCACCAAAGCGTTCCTGCTCTATCTGGCGGCCAGCCTCGCCTGGCTGCTGCTGGGGCTCCTGCTGATCCGGCTGTTCCGCCGGGAGCCGGTCACGGTCGTCGTTCTGATCCTGCTGTTCGCGGCGGGCTGGATCTGGGGGCAGCGGCGCGTGCTGCGGACGCTCCGCAAAAAGACCGCGCAGCAGCAGGCCGTCACCGAGGCGATGCGGGACATCCGAGCGGGCGATCTGTCCCGGCAGGTGGCGTCGGACGGCTTTCTGCCGCAGGAAGCCGAGATGGCGGAGGCGGTCAACCATATCGGAGAGGGACTGCGCAGCGCCGTCGAGGACGCCACACGGTCGGAACGCATGAAAGCGGAGCTGATCACGAATGTGTCGCATGATCTGAAGACGCCGCTGACGTCGATCATCAATTATGTGGAGCTGCTGAAGCGCAAGGAGATGCCGGATGAAGAGGCGGCGCGGTACGTGGATGTGCTGGCGCAGAAGAGCGAGCGGCTGAAGATCCTGGTCGAGGACCTCGTGGAGGCATCGCGCGCGTCCAGCGGAAACGTGAAGCTGGAGATGATGCCTCTCGACCTGGCGGAGCTGGTCTGTCAGGTGCAGGGCGAATACGAAGAGCGCTTCGAGGGCCGGGGGCTGACGCCGGTCGTCCGTATCGAGGCCGGGGGCGTGCCGGTCTGCGCGGACGGACGGAGGCTCTGGCGCGTGCTGTCGAACCTGTACGGGAACGCGGTCAAATACAGCATGCCGGGTACGCGCGTGTACATCGATCTGGCGCGGAACGGGACGCAGGCGGTCTTTTCGATGAAGAACATATCGGAGGCGCCGCTGTCGGTGCCGCCGGAAGAACTGACCGAGCGGTTCACGAGAGGCGACGAAGCCCGCTCCACCGAAGGGAGCGGGCTGGGACTTGCGATCGCGAAGGATCTGACGGAGCTGATGAACGGGACGTTAACGATCCGCGTGGACGGCGACCTGTTCAGCGCGATCCTCCGGCTTCCCCTGCGGGCCGGAAACGCCGAGCAGGCAGATGAGCCGGCTGCGGCCGCCGTGCAGAGCGGCCAGTAAAGAAGAAAGATCCGGATACGGCCCGAGAACGGAGCCGTCCAGCAGAGCGTTGTGGGCCGTCAGGCCCGCGGCGCTCTTTTCGATATGGATCGTATGGATGTCTTCGGACAGGTCTGTCCGGTCGTTGTAAACGGTCAGGATCAGGCACGGGCAGGTGCGGGCGAGCTCCGCGGCCCGCGGCAGGCTGCGCGCGGTGCGGACGGTAAAGCCGCGGCGGCGCAGGAAGGCCGCCAGGCTCTGCGGCGCGGTCCCGAGGCGGCCGTTCCAGAGCATGCCGTCCCGCAGGATCTCGCGGCGGATGGCCAGCAGGGCGTCCGGGCCGGCCGGCGCGTCCGGGCAGAGCTGGTGAAGGGCGTTATAGGCCGCGATGACGCCGCAGCCCGACCGGTCCAGACGGGTCCGTCCGAACGGAAAGCCGGTCAGCGCATGCTGGTCCTCCAGATAACCGGTCGCGGGATCCGCGGCGCGGGAAAAACCGGCGCCCATGGCCGCGGAAACGGCCGCGGCGGACGGCTGCGAGGATGCTGTCTCACCGGACGGCGGCGCGGGAGCATGCGCGGTCCCGGCCGCGGCATCGGACTCCCAGACGCCGGGAAAGAGCCGGCAGCGGAGCCGACGAAGCGCGCGCAGCAGGCCGGCGCCCCACAGGAACAGCCGGTTCGGAAGCAGGCGGGGGATCAGGGACGAGGCTTTCATTGCGGGGCTCTCCGGATCACGGCCTGTCCTTCCGGGGTCTTCAGGACTTCCCGGATCTTTTCCATGAACTGGCGCACGGGCTCGCGCGGAGTCCGGCTGTAGACGATGCCGTACGGCATCTCATAATCCCATTCCATCGGCCGGTTGACGATCGACGGGTGGGCGGTCTCCCAGATGTCCAGCGTTTCGGTGACGAAGCCCATCTGGACACAGCGGTTGAAGACCGAGGTATCGTAATAATACGGGATGTCCGCGAGGCGGATCTCGGGATGGTCGCGGCGGATGTCATCGGTCATGCGCTTCATGACCGGGGAAAAGCCGTTCTGGATCAGCATCAGCGTCTGCCCGGACAGGTCTGCCCAGGTCAGCCGTCCCTTGCGGGAGAGAGGATTGTCTTTCGGGATCCCGACGCGGCACGGGAGGTTGCGAAGCAGCAGGATGCTGAAGTCGCGCTGCCACTGGATCGAGTCGCAGGGGCTCAGGAAGCAGTCGACGACCGGCGTCGGCGGGGCCAGCAGCGTCGAGAGCGATTCCTGCTTGTCGGAGAACGGCACGATCTCGATCTGGAACGGGGAAGAATCCTCCGCGGCCAGATTCCAGAGATCGATCAGGTCCTTGCACGGGCGCAGCACCGACGTGCCGATTCGGATCACGTACTGTTCCTCCGCTTCTACGTGGCGCGCGTGGGCGATGCTGGCGTCCACGAGCTCCAGGATCTTCCAGGCGTTCTGATAAAAATCCCGGCCGGCGCCCGTCAGCGTCACGCCCTGGTTGGAACGAACGAAGAGCCGGACGCCGAGCGTGTTCTCCAGACTGTTGATCCGGTTCATGACGGAAACGCTGCTGATATACAGCTTGTCCGCGGCGCGGGTGATGCTGCCCGCGTCGGCGGTCACGATGAAGGTTCGCAGTTCTCGCAGATCCATAACGGTACTCCTGTGTTAAGAATCGCTTTTGCGTTAAGAGATGCTTAATGCCATTCTAATCCTTTTTCGTCTTCCTTGTCAATCCTTCCAAGGGTAAAATATATCTGATATCCGAATGAACGGATCGTGTGCGCCGGCGCCGGAGATTCAGGAAGGCGGAACGCGGAAAGGAAGGCAGGAGCCGTGGAATGGCGGAAACTGAATAACGGACAGAAGATGCCCGTCATCGGCTACAGCACCTGCCGGATCCCTCCGGATCTGACGGAGCGGTGCATCCGTGACGCGTTCGAAGCTGGCTGCCGTCTGATCGATACCGGGGAATGCGGTCCCGGGACGTCGCCGGCGGGCGAGGGCACCTCGGACGCGCTGCGCGCGTCGGGGTTCCACCGGGAGGAGGTGTTCCTGGCGGCCCGCCTGCGCGGATGCTGCAGCCGGGAAGAGACCGAAGAGGCTGTCGATCGTTGTCTGAAAGACCGCGGGCTGGCCTATCTGGACCTTCTGCTTCTCGAGAACATGCCCGGGAGCCAGTCCGAAGCGTGGCGGGCGCTCGAGACCGCGCAGTACCGCGGAAAAGTACGCGCGATCGGCGCGGCGGACCTGGATGTGCCGGCGTTTGACCGGCTGATGCGGACGGCCCATACGGTGCCGGCCGTCGTGCAGGCGCCGGTCAGCGTTTTTGGCCAGCAGGAGGCGCTGCGGCGCCGGGCAGCAGAATGCGGGACTGTCATGGCGGCCTGGGGACCGCTCGCAGCCGGCGCGAATGATTTTTTCCGCAATCCGACGCTGAACGGGATCGGGCTGCGGCGCGGGAAGACCGCGGCGCAGATCGCTCTGCGATGGCTCTACCAGCGCGGGATCGTGCCGTTTCCGGGCACGACCCGTCCCGGACATCTGAAAGAGGACCTGGACATCTTTGATTTTGAACTGAACGCGATCGAGATGCGCGAGATCGCCGCGCTCGAGATCGACGAGACCGAATGAACCGCGCCGGCATAGGAAAAGGACCTGCCGGCCGGAAGAGAGCGAGAGGATCCGGCCGAAAGAAAACCGGTCCGGCTGCGGGAAAAAGAAACGGGAGCGGGGCGCCGAATGGCGCCCCGCTCCCGCTTTTCCGGCATGCCCTGCGTTCTGGCCTGTGCAAAAGATTTCATACCTCGTCTGTCTTGACGGCGGCGCGCGGATGAAGGATAATATTATGGGCCTGTATGACTGGAAAGATGCCGGAGGCCGGCGGACGGACCGGAAGGGACCGGACCGGCCGGATGACCGGAATGCGGCAGGGCCGCAAAGACAGAACAGCAAAACGAGGAGGGCAGGATATGGTCACCTTATCCAGACAGGGAGCCTGGCTTTTTCACGGAACAGAGCTGGCGGAAGACGGGCCGGAGGCCCGCGCGCAGGCGGAACAGATCCTGAAGAACGGCGGAGCCGGGATCACGGCCGGCGCCGCGAACGGAGCGGCTGTCCGCGCCGCGGCTGCCGGGGAGGACGTGCTGCCCGGCGAGGGCCGGAAGGGAACGCTCGCGTACCGGATCCTGGCCGCGCACGATACGGCCGCGGAGCCGGGCCGTTTCGCGATCCGCTTCGACTGCCTGACCTCTCATGACATCACCTACGTCGGCATCATCCAGACCGCGCGCGCCAGCGGGCTCGAGCGGTTCCCGGTGCCGTACGTGCTGACCAACTGCCATAACAGCCTCTGCGCGGTCGGTGGGACCATCAACGAAGACGACCACGTCTTCGGGCTGACCGCCGCAAAAAAATACGGCGGGATCTATGTGCCGCCGCATCAGGCCGTGATCCATCAGTTCGCGCGCGAACGGCTCGCGGGCTGCGGGCGCATGGTGCTCGGGTCGGATAGTCATACGCGTTACGGGGCGCTGGGCACCATGGCCGTGGGCGAGGGAGGCCCGGAGCTGGTCAAGCAACTGCTGGAGCGCACCTGGGACATCCCGGCCCCGCAGGTCGTGGCGGTCTGGCTGACCGGCGCGCCGCGTCCGGGCGTGGGCCCGCAGGACGTCGCGCTGGCGATCATCGGCGCGGTCTTCCAAAACGGATATGTCAACAATAAAGTGATGGAATTCGTGGGCCCCGGCGTGGCGTCGCTGTCCGCGGATTTCCGCATCGGTGTGGACGTGATGACCACGGAGACCACCTGCCTGTCCTCGATCTGGCAGACGGATGAGACGATCCGTGAATTCTATGAGATCCACGGGCGCCCGGAGGCGTACCGGGAGATGAGGCCGGCGGACGCCGCGTACTATGACGGCGTGATCCGCGTGGACCTGTCCTCGGTGGAGCCGATGATCGCGATGCCGTTCCACCCGAGCAACGTCTATACCGTGGCGGAGGTCGCGGCCCATCCGGCCGACGTGATCGCCGCGGTGGAAGCGGCCGCGGAACCCGTGCTGGGCGGCCGCGCGCAGATGGAACTGGCGAAAAAGATCAAAGGCGGCGCGCTCTGGGTGGAACAGGGCGTGATCGCGGGCTGCGCGGGCGGCGGGTTCGAGAACCTCTGTGCCGCCGCGGACATCCTGCGCGGACGGGATATCGGAGCGGACGAGTTCTCGCTCAGCGTATATCCGGCCAGCCAGCCGATCATGATGGAGCTCGTGAAGAACGGCCGGATCGCGGACCTGATCGCGGCCGGAGCCACCGTGCGTACGGCGTTCTGCGGCCCGTGCTTTGGCGCCGGCGACGTGCCGTCCAACCACGGCCTGTCGATCCGCCACAGCACCCGCAATTTCCCGAACCGTGAAGGGTCCAAGATCCAGAGCGGGCAGATCGCGTCGGTCGCGCTGATGGACGCGCGGTCCATCGCGGCCACGGCCGCGGCCCGCGGAAAACTGACGCCGGCCACGGCGCTGGATACGGAGTATACCGGCCCGGCCTATTTCTTTGACGGCCGGCTGTATGAGAAACGCGTGTACGACGGCTGGGGCCGGCCGGATCCGGAGACCGAGCTGCGCATGGGCCCCAACATCAAGGACTGGCCCGAGCAGATCGCGCTGACGAAGGACATCCTGCTGCGCGTCGTCTCGGAGATCCACGACCCGGTCACCACGACGGATGAACTGATCCCGTCGGGAGAGACCTCGTCCTACCGCTCCAACCCGCTGGGGCTTGCGGAATTCACGCTGTCGCGCCGGGATCCGGAGTACGTGGGCCGCGCGAAGGCGGTCCGGGACGCGGAAGCGACGCGGCGCCGCGGCGAATGCATGGGCGGGCAGATCGGCCTGAAGGACGTCATGCACGCCTGCCGCGATACGTTCGAAGGCATGGAGCCGCACGAGACCGCGATCGGGTCCTGCATCTTCGCGGTCAAGCCCGGGGACGGGTCCGCGCGGGAACAGGCCGCGTCGTGCCAGCGCGTGCTGGGCGGGCTCGCGAACATCGCGTCGGAATATGCGACGAAGCGGTACCGTTCGAATCTGATCAACTGGGGCATGCTGCCCTTTGTCTATGACGGGGACCATGAGGACCTGCCGTTCGGGCTGGAGGATTACCTCTTTGTCCCGGGCATCCGGGACGCGGTCGAGCAGGGACAGACGCAGGTGAAGGCCTACGTGGTGACCCGCGGTATGAAGGAGATCACGCTGGGACTCGGACAGCTGACGCCGGCGGAGCGGAAGATCCTGCTGGCCGGCTGCCTGAGCAATTACTATCGCGCCGAGAAGGCCGCCGCGGCGGACTGACCGGCACGGACGGGCCGGCACGGACAGGGCCGGGCAAACAGGCCGGACAGCGGACGGACCGGCGCGGAGAGGGCCGGCCGGACAAACAGCCGGGCAGCCGGACAGCGGACGGATCGGCACGGACGGGTCGGGAAAGCGGGCCGGCGGACGCCGGATAAACGGGCCGGGAGGCCGGAGACATGACGGAGACGAAACGCGGGCTCAGCGCGGCCGCCCTGAAGCGGATCGCGCTGGTCACGATGCTGATCGATCATATCGGGGCGGCGCTGCTGGAGACGATGATCTTTCTCCCGCAGTTCTATGAGGTGCGGTTCACACTGTATACGATCGACCGCGTCCTGCGCACGATCGGCCGCGCGGCGTTCCCGCTGTATATCTTCCTTCTGGTGGAGGGTTTTATGCATACGCGCAGCCGCGCGCGGTATCTGACGCGGCTGTCGCTGTTCGCGCTGATCTCCGAGATCCCGTTCGATCTCGCGTTCAACGCGGGCCGGAGCTTTCTGGCGACCGGCACGGTCTGCGAGATCTCTTCCCAGAACGTCTTCTGGACGCTCGCGATCGGGTTCGCGTGCCTGTGCCTGATCGAAAAGATCCTGCCGCCGGCCGCGGCGGGAAAGGACGCCGCGACGGTCCTCCGGCTCGCCGGATGCCTTGCGGTCCTGGCCGCGGGCGCGGTGCTGGCGCAGCTCCTGCGCACGGATTACAGCTGGGGCGGCGTGGCCGCGATCGGCGCCGCCTATCTGATGAAACGGATCCGTCAGGAACGCTTCGAGATTCCGGCCATGCTGGTCCCGCTCGTGATCCTGAGTTCGCTCGAGATCGCGGCGCTGGTTGACTGGCCGCTGACAACATGTTATAACGGACAGAAGGGGCGGCAGAAGCGCTGGCTCTATTATCTGTTCTACCCAGGTCACCTGCTGCTCCTGGGCCTCGTCAAGGGACTGTGGTTCCGGTGAACCGGACCGGGCAGCTGCCGGGCCGGAGAACCTGCCGGGCCGGCCGTATCAAAGAAGTACAATGAAAAGGGCCTCGATATGAAGTTTGATCCCAAAAAAGACGTGCGGCGGCTGCTGATCATCACCGCGATGGCGTTCGTGATGGCCGTGAACCTGAAGACGTTCATCCGGGCCGGCGAGCTGTTCCCGGGCGGAGCGTCGGGCATGACGCTGCTGATCCAGCGCCTCGTGCGCCGCTACGCGAACCGGGAGATCCCGTACACGGTCGTGAACTTCCTGCTGAACGCGTTCCCGGTCTATCTGGGCTTCCGGTACATCGGCAAAAAGTTCACGCTGTTCTCGCTCGTCATGATCGCGCTGACCGGCGTGTTCGCGGACCTGCTCCCGGACATCTCGGTAACGGATGACATGCTGCTGATCTCGGTATTCGGCGGCATCGTCCAGGGCTTCGGCGTGTCCATGACGCTGGAGGCCGGCGCCACCACCGGCGGGACGGACTTCATCGGCATCTACCTTTCGGAAAAGAAGGCGATGGATTCGTTCCCGATCGTGCTCGGCATCAACGCGGTGATCCTCTGTCTGGCCGGCGTGTTCTTCGGCTGGGACAAGGCGCTGTATTCGATCATCTTCGAATTCGTCATGACGCAGGTCCTGCACGCGATCTACCGGCGCTACCAGCAGGCCACGGTCCTCGTGGTCACGAGCAAGGCACAGGAGATCTGCGATGAGATCTACCGCCTCGCGAACCACGGCGCGACGATCGTGAACTGCGAAGGCGCCCACGAGCACCAGCAGCGCAAGATGGTCTATTCGGTGGTCTCCCGCGCGGAGAGCGGGACCGTGATCCAGGCCGTGCGCGAGATCGATCCGGAGGCCTTCGTCAACCTGATCGACACCAAGAAAGTGGCCGGACGCTTCTACTTCCGGCCGGAAGACTGACCCGGACCGCTTCGGGCCGGCCCCATATAAAACAGATTCCATACGGGACCGGGCGCACCGCACAGAGCGGACGGACCGGTCCCGTTTTGACCGGATGGCGTGAGGAGAGATCTTGAACGGATGACGCGCGGAGAACGTTTGACCGGACAGCGTACGGAGAAAGGAGGACGGAAGGTGGAAAAACAGCGCGTGTACTGCTGCATCGACCTGAAGTCCTTTTATGCCTCGGTCGAATGCCGTGAGCGCGGACTGGACCCGATCACCACGAAGCTCGTGGTGGCGGACCCGTCGCGCACGGACAAGACGATCACCTTGGCCGTCTCGCCGGCCATGAAGGCGCTCGGCGTGCCCGGCCGCGGACGGGTGTTCCAGATCCCCAAACACATCGATTACATCATGGCGCCGCCCCGCATGGCGCTGTATGTCGAGTATTCGGCAAAGATCTATTCGATCTATCTGCGGTTCCTTTCCAAAGATGACATCCACGTATACAGCATCGATGAGGTCTTCATGGACCTGACCGATTACCTGACTCTGCACGGCATGACCGCGCGTCAGCTCTGCGAGGTCATGGTGCGCACGGTCTTCGAGGAGACCGGGGTGACCGCGACGGTCGGGATCGGGACCAATCTGTATCTCGCGAAGATCGCGATGGACATCACGGCCAAGCATCTGAAGGTCGGGGCGGCCGGCACCGGGCCGGTCCCGATCGGGGAACTGACCGAAGAGACCTACCGTGAGACGCTCTGGGATCACGTGCCGCTGACGGATTTCTGGCGCATCGGCCGCCGCACGGCGGCCCGGCTCGCGCGCTACGGCGTGACCACGATGCGCGGCATCGCGCAGACGGACCCCGAGATCTGGTACCGGGAATTCGGCATCGACGCGGAGCTTTTGATCGACCACGCCTGGGGCCAGGAGAGCACGCGCATGGAGGACATCAAGGCCTACCGTTCGCGCTCGCATTCGCTGACCACGGGACAGCTGATCGGCTGCAATACGGATTACGAGGGCGGCCTGCTGATCGCCAAGGAGCTGGCGGACGAGCTGGCGCTGGAGCTCACGCAGCAGCAGAAGGCAACGGCGCTGCTGGGCCTGTACGTCGGCTATGACCCGATCTGCGGCGAGGAGGCCGGCAAGGGATCGCTGCGGCTTTTGGCGGAGACGTCGTCCGCGCAGATCCTGCGGGAGAAGACCGCGGAGCTGTTTGCCCGGATCGTGGAGCCGGGCCTGCCGATCCACCGGATCTACTTGTATTTCGAGCAGCTGTCGGAGGCCGGGTTCGAGCAGCAGACGCTGTTTTCGGATCCGGAGAAGGAAGCCCGCGACCAGAAGCTCCAGGAGACGATGCTGAAGATCCGCAGCCGGTTCGGCAGCAACGCGGTGCTCAAGGGCATGGACCTGCAAAAAGGAGCCATGACCGTGGAGCGCCACGGGCAGATCGGCGGGCACAAGCGCGGAGAGTGACGGCCCGGCGCTTTGCTTTTCGGGGACGGATGAAAGATGGAACAGAGCAGAAAGACGATGAGATATACGGAGAAACAGATCGACTATATCAAGCATCCCCCGATGCCGCGGGAAGAACGCGCGAAGCAGTTCCTGCCGTTCGCGGCGCTCAAGGAGTACCCGGACGCCCTGCGGCGGGAGGAGGAGCGCTTCGCGGCGGACCCGGAGAATTACGGGGACGCGGTGTACGGCGCGGCGGATCCCATGGAGGACCTCATGGAGGACTTCATGGAGGACCTTGCGGACCGCGAGGCGGCTGACGGCGCATATCACGGCGTCGCGGACCCTGTGGAGGACCCCGCGGACTTTCCGGACGCATTTGACGAAGACCCCGTAAAAGATTTTGAGGAGACAGAATGAAACGCCCCTGGTTCCTGCTGTTCGATATCGATCAGACCCTGCTGGATTTTCACGAAGCGGAGCGCAGGTCCCTGATCAAGACGCTCGCGAAGTACGGCGAGGAGCTGTCGCCGGAGCAGACCGAGCGCTACAGTGTGATCAATGACGTTCACTGGAAGCGGCTCGAGCGCGGCGAGATCACGCGCGGGCGCGTCAAGACCGAGAGGTTCCGCGTCTTTCTGCTGACACTGGGCCGGGAGGATCTGGACGCGGCGCAGGTCTGCCATGATTATGAATACGGCCTGGAGGACGAGGCCGTCGAGATCCCGGGCGCGCTGGACGCGGTGCGGGAGATGGCCGCGCGCGGAGAGGACCGGCTGTTCCTGGTCTCCAACGGGACGCTGCATGTGCAGCAGAGCCGGATGGCCCTGTCGGGCCTGGACCGGCTGGTGGAGGGCAGCTTCATTTCCGAGGAGATCGGGGCGGAAAAGCCGTCGAAGGAGTTTTTTGACAGGGCATTTGCTCAGATCCCGGACTACGATCCGGCGCGGGACCGGGAGCGGACGGTCATCATCGGGGACAGCCTGACCAGCGATATCCTGGGCGGAAAGAACGCGGGGATCCGTACGGTCTGGGTCTGTCCGGGCGCGGACGGAGCGCAGGGCCGGGCCGCGGCGATGGCGCAGGCCCCGGCGGACCGCCGGCCGGACGCGGTCATCGCGGACCTGTCACAGTTGCCGGAGGCCCTGGCGGGCATGAAAGCGGAGAACTGACGGAAGACAGGGAAGGGTACGGATAAAAAGAGACAGGGAACGGTACGGATAAAAAGAAGCCGCGCCGCGGTCCGGGGACCGCGGCGCGGCGCTTTTTATATGCTGTCTCCGGTCCGCTCTCCGGCCGGGGCTGAGACTCGGCCGGAGAGCGGACCGGTCATGCCGGACATCCGTCGGTCATGCCAGATATCCGGGATTTCCGAAGCGCTTGAGTGCGCAGGCCAGCTCTTCGTGGTCCTTGGCGGCCTCTTCGAGCGTCAGGCCGGCGGTGACGGCCGCCGAAGCCTGCTTCATCGCGCGGATGCCCGCCGCGGCTCCCATCGGATGGCCCTGGACCGCGCCGCCCGCCGCGAGCACGATGTCCGTGCCGAAGTCCTTAATGAACTGCGGGACCAGGCCCGGGTGCACGCCGCCGCCGCAGATCGGCATCGTCGGCTTCATGTGGTAGTAGGGCAGCGTCAGCTGGTGCATCGTCTTGAAGTACTGCTGGCGCGTCAGCGGATAGCCGCCGTACGGCGTGTTCATCATCACGAGGTCGGAGCCGGCCATGCGGGCGAACTTGCCGATGGACAGGTGGGAGGAGAGACCGTTGTGCGTGCCCTCGTTCATCATGCCGGAGGCCGCGTAGTGGCCCATGACCGGCACGTCCACCTTTTCGGAGACGGCCTGGAACAGCGAATAGGACAGCGTCGTGAAGCACATCATCAGCGCCTTCGCGCCGGCCTCGAGGCACCGGTCCACGGTATCCCACAGCCGCTCCGCGCTGTCGGTGACGTTCGCGATGTAGATGGTCTCCTTGCCGGTCTTCTCATAGGCGGCCTGCGCGGCGGCGTTGTACGCCTTCACGCGGTCCCAGACGCGGCAGAAGGAAGGGTTGCCCAGCAGTTCGTCATCCTTGATGAAGTCCGGGCCGCCCAGCGCGGTCTCGTAGAAGATGCCGGCGCCGGCCTCCGGCGTGATGCCGGTGCAGGGCTTGATCATGTTCAGGACCAGCGGATCCTTCTCCACGCCGGTCAGCTTGCGCAGGCCTTCGATGCCGTACTTCGGGCCCTTGAAGGCGGACACGAAGCTCTCCGGCAGCTGCAAGTCCACGAGCTTGACCTGGGCGGAGGTGGAGGCGTCGTTCCCGAGCAGCGTCGTGAACATCTGCGGGAACTGGTTGTCGAAGTTGATCGTCGGATAGGCGATCTGGATGAAGTAGGTGCGCAGGTCCTCGCTGATCTGCGTGGAAAGCTCGAAGGGCGGGGCGTCAAAGATGTTGACGACCTTGCCGCAGTGGTTCCGCCGCATTTCATCGGTCACGCCGGGCACGGGCACCCAGGTGCCGATGGTCTGGCCCACGGCCATGGTCTCTGCCTTCTTGATGACGTCGACGCTCTTGTCCAGCTGGATGAAGTACGTGGCCAGCGCGTAGTCCTGCGTGCGGATGTCCTCCGGCAGGGCAAAGGTATTGACAGTTGCCATGTGTTTCCTCCGTCCGGCCGCCGGGCGGCCGGGTATGATTCCCGAGAAAAGCCGGGCGTTTCCGCGCCCGGCCGTTCGCTGAGTGGTTTCCGGTTATTTCTCCGCGGCCTTGCGCTCGTAGAAGAGCGGCATGACGGAGCGGATGATTCCGTTGAAGTTGTCCGCGTCCCAGGCGCTGCGGCCGATGAAGAGGCCGTCCACGTGGGGCTGCTGGATGAGGCCTTCCGCGTTCTGCGGGTTCACGGAGCCGCCGTAGAGGACCGGGATGTCCCCTCCGACCTCTTCGCCGAAGAGCTCCACCAGGACCTTCTTGATCACGATGTGCATCTCCTCCGCGTACTCCTTGGACGCGGGCGTGCCGCCCACGCCGATGGACCAGACGGGCTCATAGGCGACCCAGAGGTTTTTGGCCTGCTCCGCGGTGATCGAGTGCAGGCCGATCTTGAGCTGCGTGGAGAGGACCTCGGCCGACAGGCCGTATTCCTTCTCCTGCGCGGTCTCGCCGATGCAGAGCAGCGGGATGAAGCCGTGCTCGGAGGCCTTTTTCACCTTCTTTTCTTCCTCGTAGTCCGTCTCGCCGAGAACGTGGCGGCGCTCCGAATGGCCGATCATCACGATGTCCACGCCGACTTCTTCGAGCATGACCGGGGAGATCTCGCCGGTGAACTGGCCTTCATCCTCCCAGCCCATGTTCTGGGCCCCGATCTTGATCTTGGAATTCTTGACCGTCTCCACGGCTTCGGAGAGCGTGGTGTAGGACGGGATCACGAACAGCTCGAGCTGCTCCGCGGGGATGGTCTTCGTCAGGCCGTCCAGCCGGGACAGGAAGAGCTTGGTGTCCGCGATGGTCTTATACATCTTGGTATTGGTGCCCAGATAGATCTTATCCAAACGTGCCATAACAGCTGCGGGCCGGGCCCGCTGTCCTTTCTGAATAGTGGCGCCGCGGGGTGCGCGGCCGGGGTCTTACTTGAAGTTCTTCGCGTCCAGTTCCTTGATGGCAGCCACCTTCGGGGTGGAGGAGCCGTCCTTGAACTCCAGAGAGAGCCACTCTTTGAGGATCTTCTTGGCCAGTTCCGGTCCGATCACGCGCGCGCCGAAGCAGATCACGTTGCCGTTGTTGGAGAGCTTCAGGCGTTCTCCGGAATAGCTGTCGTGGCAGACGCCCGCGCGGATGCCCGGGAACTTGTTCGCGCACATCGCGACGCCCAGGCCGGTGCCGCAGATCAGGACGCCCTCTTTCTCATAGCCGGATTCGATGATCTTTTCGCAGACGCGCTCGGCGATGTAGGGATAATAGGTGTTGTCATCGGAGCTGTCGCAGCCGACGTTCTCGACGGTGTAGCCGAGGTCTTCCATGAATTTCTTCAGGGTGTTCTTGAGCTCGACGGCCGCGTTGTCACAACCGATCACGATCGTTTTCATAGATGTATTCCTCCTTGGAAAAAGTTGTTCAAAACAGCAGGTCTATTATAGCGAAAAACAGGCGCCGATGCAACCGTTTTGGAGGCGTCGGCGCCCGCGCGGGACGTGATTTTTCAGCAGCGTGCCGGCCCGCCTTTTCGGCAAAGGCCGGGGCCCGGCCGCGGCCGGATCATTTGACGAGGATCATGGTCTGGTACGGCTCCGGGACAAAGAGGCCGGGCTCGCTGCCCGCGTCCGTTCGTCCGAGCGTGTCGAGCAGGACCGTGTAGCCGGCCGCGTCCACGGCCGCGCCCGCGCCGCCCCCGTCGCGGTGGACCACCAGGTAGTCCCGTCCGTCCGAGGAGAAGCGCTCGCAGATCACGGTATTGTCCGCGAGGACCTCGGTCTCGATCCCGCCGGACGCGCCGTGCAGCGCCGCGGTCTTCTGCTTGAACGCGATCAGCGCCTGATAGTTCGCGAAGACGTCCGCGTTCCGGATCTTCAGCGAGTAATCGAGCGCATTGACCTCGTCGGAGGATTCGTAGGAATTGGAATCCCCGCCCTTGGTGCGCAGCATCTCTTCGCCGGAGAGCATGAACGCGGTGCCCTTGGACGTGAAGACGACGGCGTTCGCGAGCACGCACATCTTGCGGACCGCGGCCTCGTCCGTGACGCCGGCCGCGAGGCACCGGTCATAGAGCGTGTAGTTGTCGTGGCAGGTCACGTAGGAGACGGTCCGGTCCGCGCCGATGACGTTTTCGTCCAACGGATCCACGGCCGTGCGCGACGTGATCCCGTTGATGCCGTTCACGATCGACGGGATATCCGCGCCCGAGGCCTTTCCGGTGACCCAGCCGGTCGCTTCTTTCGCGTTCAGGCCGCCCTTGATCAGGCCGTCGCGCATCTGGTCGTTGAACTGGCCGTAGCCGTTGAACTGCGCGGCGTTGGCCTGCACGGCCTGCAGCTCGGCCGGCAGCGTGGTGCCGCCCCCGGTCCAGGGCTCGCCGTAGATCACGATGTGGTCGTTGATCTGTCCGGCTGCGGCCGCGACCTGATCCATCGTTTCGATGTCATGCAGGCCCATCAGGTCAAAACGGAAGCCGCCGAGCTTATACTCGCGGGTCCAGTAGCAGACGCTGTCGATGATGAACTTGCGCATCATCGGCATCTCGCTCGCGGTCTCGTTGCCGCAGCCGGAGCCGTTCGAGAGCGAGCCGTCCGTCTTGTAGCGGAAGAAGTACCCGGGCATCAGCACGTCGAAGTTGGAGCCGGCCGCGCCGTTCACGTGGTTGTAGACTACGTCCATGATGACCGTGATGCCTTCGTTATAAAATGCCTGCACCAGAGTCTTGAGCTCGCGGATGCGGGCGTAGCCGTCCGTCGGGTCCGACGAATACAGGCCCTCGGGCACGTTGTAGTTGAGCGGGTTATAGCCCCAGTTGAAGCGGTAGCGGGTCTCGTCGTTCGCCTGATCGAAGATCGGCTGGAGCTGGACCGCGTTCACGCCGAGCTCTTTGATGTGGTCAAAGCCGGTCGAAACGGTCACTCCGTTCTCGGTATACGTGGTGCCGGGTTCCACCACGCCGAGGTACCGGCGCCGGTTCTCTTCCGAACCGGTCCAGGTCGGGCTCGAGGTGATGTCCGCGATGTGCATCTCCCAGACGGTCAGCGCGGTCCGGTCCGTCTTCAGGTAGCCGACGTCCTTCCAGCCGTCGGGATCGGTCTTCGACGGGTCCACGACCATGCCGCGCAGGCCGTTGGCGCCGGCGCTGCGGGCGTACGGGTCCACGATCTCCTTCCCGTCCGGATAGGCCGCGTTATAGACCACATAGGTGTAATACCGGCCGCCGAGATCGCCCTCCGCGCGGCAGGAGAAGACGCCCTTTTCGCCCTTCTCCATCTCGATCTCGGTGAAGTCGTCGCTGCCGTCGGCGGGCGAGACGGCCTTCGGCGTGCCGTTCTCATACAGCCGCAGCGTGATCCGCGACGAGACCGGCGACCAGACTTTGAACTCGGTGGCGTCCTTCCCGTACAGGGCGCCCAGCTCGCCGTCGTAATAGAACAGGTCGTTGAAGCTCTGGCTGTTGTACAGGCCGGCCATGCTGACGTCCGCCCGCAGGACCGCGCCGGATTCGCGGAACTGTGCTTCCACCGCGTACTGCTTCGTGAAGTCCGCGGGCTCGGGCAGGTCGATCGTGAAGGTCTTGCGGCCCGCGCCGTTTCCTTCGTTCCAGAGCTCGCCGTCCTGGTAGATCTTATAGGATTCGATCTTGGCCGTGCAGTTCAGCGCGATCTGTTTTTCACTGCGGAAGGCCGCGGACGTGATCTCGTCGCTGACGATCCGGTCGGCCGTCTTGTAGATGTTCTCGTCTCCTCCGGCCAGATAGATGTGGTAGACGTTGTTTTCATCCTCCGTGAACTGGGAGAGGACGATATAGCGGTCCGCGTCGGTGCCGTCCTTGGCGTTCCAGGAGCCTTTGGATTTGACGATCAGGCCCAGACGCCCGCCCGACAGGTCTCCGAATTTGGACAGCGGGTAGGCGGCGATGACGCCGTAATCGTCCTGATAGTTGAAGTCATCCTCGAGGCCGTCGTCGTCCCCGTCGGGATCCCAGAGCCAGAGGGCCCAGCGCGCGTAGGAATTGTCGGTGCGCTGATAGTGGATCCGGATCGACGGCTCCGAAAAGTCCGGGATCTCGGTCGGAAGGTCCACGTCGCGTTCCGGATAGGCCGGGGCCGGCTCCGTCGTCTCGGCGGGCGCCTGTGTGGCCTCCTGTGTTTCGGTGGGGGCCGGGTCCGTGGCGGCCGGCGCCTTTCCGCCGCAGGCCGTCAGACTCAGCAGGAGACTGAAGACCAGCAGCCATGTGAAAAGGATCCGTTTAACAGAGCGTTTCATGAGCGGTTCACCTCCTGATTCCAGTATAGCACGTTTGCAGACGTTCGCAACGGAAGATTTGAGGAGAGTGCCGGCCGCGGCCGGCAGCTGCGGGAAAAGGGCGGTACCGCCCGCGGCAGGAGATCTCGGGCAGACGTGCCGCGGCCGCGCGTGAAACTTCGAGTTGCCCCGCCGGGCGTTTCGTGGTATACTGTCCGACAGTCAGTTCGAGACCATCCTGACTTTAAACAAAACTAGGGAGAATCGTATCATGAAAACATCATCACGCGTACAGACGCTGCGCATCGCGCGCGGCGCCGTGATCGCCGCGCTCTACGTGGCGCTGACCCTTCCGTTTGCGCCGATCTCGTTCGGACCGGTCCAGTTCCGGATCTCGGAGGCGCTGACCGTGCTGCCGGCGCTGGCCGGATCGGCCGTGCCGGGCGTCACGCTCGGGTGCCTGCTGTCGAACCTGCTCGCGGGCGCTCCGTGGCCCGATGTGGTCTTTGGAACGCTGGCCACGCTGGTCGGGGCCGTCGGAACGCGGATGCTTCGGCATCGTCCGAAGCTGATCTGGATCCCGCCGGTGCTCGCGAACGCGCTGATCATCCCGTGGGTCCTGAAATTCGCCTACGAAGTGCCGGACCTGATCCCGTACATGATGCTGACGGTCGGCGCCGGCGAGGTGATCGCGGTCGGAGGCCTGGGCATGCTGCTGTACGCGGCGGTGAGCCGGAAACGGTCCCTTTTTGAGGGAGAGGAATAAGACAGAGAATGAAAGACGAGACGGTCAAAGATTATCCGCTGGATCTGGACAAGCCGTGCCGGGTGTATTTCATCGGCATCGGCGGCAGCAGCATGAGCGGCCTCGCGGAGTTCCTGCACCATTACGGGTTCACGGTCTCCGGTTCGGACCGGGATGAGACCAAGTATACGGGCAAGCTCCGGGACATGGGGATGCAGATCCATATCGGCCAGAAGGCGGAGCAGGTGCCGGAGGACGCGGACCTCGTGGTGTATACGGCCGCGGTCCACGCCGACAATCCCGAATACGCCCGCGCCGAGCAGCTGGGCCTGCCGCTGATGAACCGCGCGGTCCTGCTCGGAAAGATCATGCAGAGCCATCGCCGCAGCGCGGCCGTCGCCGGGACCCACGGCAAGACGACCACGTCGTCGATGGTCGTCGAGATCCTGCTGCGGGCCGGCATGGATCCGTCGGTCTCGATCGGCGGGATCCTGGATTCCATCGGAAGCAACAGCCGCGTGGGCTCGCGGGACACCTTCGTCGCGGAGGCCTGCGAATTTACGAACAGCTTTCTCGAGATGTATCCGACCGTCGAGGCCGTCCTGAACATCGAGGAGGACCATCTGGATTTCTTCAAGGATATCGAAGACATCCGCCGTTCCTTCCGGCTGTTCATGGAGCATGTGCCGGCGGACGGGACCATCGTGATCAACAAAGACATCGACCGGCGCGCGCTGCTGACCGCGTTCCTGCGCTGCCGCGTGCTGACGTTCGGGGAAGGCGGGGACATCCGCGCGGAGAATCTGGTCTATGACGAGCTGGGCCGTCCGTCGTTCGAGCTGGTCCTGCCCGGACAGGAGCCGGTGCATGTGGAGCTGCAGGTGGCCGGGGCGCACAACGCCTCGAACGCGCTGGCCGCGGCCGGGACGGCCTGGGCCATGGGCGCGGCGCCGCAGCAGGTCGCGGACGGACTGAACGCCTACCGGGGCGCCCGCCGCCGCTTCGAGCTCAAGGGAGAACGCAATGGCGTCCGGATCTATGACGATTACGGCCATCATCCCACGGAGCTGCGCGTGACGCTCGAGGTCGCGAAGCTCCAGCCGCACCGGAAGATCTGGTGCGTGTTCCAGCCGTTCACCTACAGCCGCACCAAGCTCCTGTTCGAAGACTTCGCGCAGGTCCTGACGCTCGCGGACGAGGTGGTCCTGACGCCGATCATGGGCGCGCGCGAGACCGATACGCTCGGCGTGTCCTCCGACCAGCTGGCGGAGCGCGTGCGGGAACTGGGGACCTCGGTCGTCAGTGTGCCGGATTTTGAATCTGCGGAAGAATATTTATTAAAAAATTGTATCGACGGCGATCTGTTAATAACTATGGGCTGCGGAAATGCCTATAAAATCGGGGAAGCGCTGCTTTCCCACTGACTTATCCACAGTATCCACCGGGAAGGCGGCCGGAAACGGCCGCTTTTTCCGTGGAAAACTCCGGATGACAATGGGGGAACGCCGATCCGGACCGGCCGTGAAAGGCCGCGGAAATGCGTCATAAACCGGAAACGGCCCCGGAAGCGGCCGGAAGTTATCCCCTTTATCCACCTTTTCCACCGGGCGGTAAGCGAGCAGGGACGGGTGGTTTTCAGAAAGTACTGCCCGTGATATAATAGCCGGGAGTGAAAGACGGGGGGCATACCGATGAGAATCGGAGATCACAGACAGGAGCGTGCCGTGCTTCTGGACCATCGCTTCCTGGAGGATTACATGCCCCAGGCGAGCGGAGAGTTTGTAAAAGTATATATCGAAGTGCTGCGTCACGCGGGCGACGGCGAAGTGACCGTCGCGCAGATCGCGGACCGGCTGAATCATACAGAGACAGATGTGCTGCGGGCAGTCCGGTACTGGGAAAAGGCCGGGCTGTTTTTGGCGGGCTGGAATCCCGACGGGACCCTGCGCACGCTGCAGGTCAGCGATTTCCCGGAGAACGGACCGGAAGAGGCGGCCGCCGAGGAGACCGCCCCGGTCACCGCGCCGGGGAAGGCCGCCGGGGCAGCCGGGCCTGCTGAGGCCGCGGGAGCTGCCGGGACCGCCGGAACTTCCGGATACTTCGGGGGCGCCGGATCCGCCGGGACTGCCGGGGCTGTGGGGACCTCCGATCCTGCCGAGGCAGCCGGATTCGCCGGATCAGCCGGGGCTGCCGGAACGTCCGAGCCTGCCGGGTCAGCCGGGGAGGGGGTCCGTCCGGCCGCGCGCGCGCAGACGCGCCGGACCACGGTCTTTGACGTGCAGAACGACAAGGCCTTCGAGCAGCTCCTGTTCCTCGCGCAGACGTATTTCCGCAAGGCGGAGCTGTCCACGACCGACGTCAACACGTTCCTGTATCTGTACGGAGATCTGAAGATGTCGCCGGACCTGCTCGAATACCTGATGGAGCAGTGCGTGGAGACCGGGCATACATCGGTCCGGTACATGGAAAAGGTCGCGCTGAACTGGACCCGGGACGGGATCCGCAGCGTGGCGGACGCCAAGGTCCGCGGCGGCCTGTGGCCCGCGGAGTATTATGAGACGATGCGGGCGTTCGGGATCACCGACCGCGCGCCGGTCAACGGGGAGCGCGAGTTCCTGAACCGGTGGTATAAGGAGTGGGCGTTCTCGAAGGACGTGGTCCTCGAGGCCTGTGCGCGGACCATGCGCAAGTTCCACAAGCCCAATTTTGCCTACGCCGACCGGATCCTGCAGCGGTGGCATGACGAAGGGCTCGATACGCTGCAGAAGATCGGGGAAGACGACCGGAGCCCGAAGGCCGAGGAGAGGATCCGGCAGGCCCGCGAGACGGCCGGCGCGTCCGGAGGGAGCGGCGCCGGGAACGCGGCGGCATCCGGCCGGGGCGCCAAAAACCGCTTCCGGAACTTTGACGAACGGACCGAGGATCTGGACCGCGAGATGATGGAGCGCATGCGCCGTCAGCATGAGGACTGGGCCAGCCGGACCGGCCGGCCGGAAACGGAACGCACACGTTGATTTTGAGGATTCCATCCTGCAGAAAGGATCCGATATGGGACTGACGAATACACAGTACGACGCGATCATGCGCGGATATGAAGAACGCCGCG